>JAGLCE010000055.1 GCA_023146365.1 Endozoicomonadaceae bacterium | reverse complement strand
ATTAATATATGATCATGTTTTTGCCATGGGGGTATAGGTAACCTTCACTGTAGGTTCCGGGGCGACTAGAAGGCCATTTTTAAGCGATTCGGCATTAAAAGTGCAAGTAGACTCTATATTGTAGACCGCATCAGTGAGATAGCATGGTGTACTTGTTATGCAACTTAGTGCTATTGGGGATATTTTTTTGTGTTCATATTTTATATTGAAAGTGTTATCTTTGATTTTGGTAATCGTGCATTTTATCTGATGTGAATTGGAGCTGCTTATTACTGAAAATGGAGTGATCTGTTGTAGTCTCACCGCATCAAGTATTGTCATATAAGAGGCGAAAACTTGAGACGTTATTTTAGACAACGTTCCAGCTATCTTTGCATCACCGATAAAATTTTCATAGCTTTCTTTGTTGAATACCTGTTCGCCAACCTGGGGAATAAATTCAGTGGTCGTTTTCTTCGTCATATCCTTTAATACATAAATTGTACGGATGTTATCTACTATAAACTCACCATCAAAAGGCTTTTTTTTATTGCAATATTCTAGAGTATTATCCCATGTTTTTTTTGACCATTTTGTTGAACTCATCTCCGATGGTGTTATTGTGTTATCGTCATCTAAAGCGTGCATGAAAATATCATCGCTCAGTGGTAAGGCTTTGCTATCTAGAGACTCCATGACTATATGCGCTCTTTGTTTGACCCATTTCTGAGAGCTTGATAGTGGTGGGGGGGTCTGATGGTTGCTTAGCTCTTTATGAATATCAAATAATGAGCTTTGGAGGGAGCTTAATCCCCTGTTTTTCTGACTTCTGTTTTCTTTTTTGTCATGAGTGACCATCTGTATGAAGGAACTTCCCATGTGGGTGCAGGGAATAGGCTTGTCACTCTGTTTTCGTTGCTTGATCTTCTGCGTGGTTGTGATTAATTTCCCCATCTCTTTATGATATTGGATATCTTCTGGTGTTTTGTCGATGTCAATATCTTTGATTGTTGGTGATGCTTCAGGTAATGCTATGTGATACAGGTGTGTCAAAATCGTTGCCGTCAGTTTATCGCCTAAACTCTCACTGAGTAGCAGTGAGAGTTGATAATTGGCTAAACGTGAGTGGTTCAACGTTGTGTTGGATATATCATGTATAATGCGAGTTATAACCTTTTTAACTTCTTCACTGGTTTCTATTTTGTCTATTTGTTGGAGTAACGCACAGAATTCTCGTGGATGGGTGCTTTTTTTTCCCATGGAAATAATATTGCGTGTATGCACACTCTGTAAATTTGTAAGCCTTTCAGTGGCAGGTATAAGATTTTTTAAAATTGGTACAACTGAAATCTTTTCTCTAACCCATTGGATGGCTTCCTGTATTTTATGAAAAAGAGAAGTGGGTCCAATGTATGCTGAGTTATTTGTTACGTTAGATATAATGATATCTCCTCGTACTCTATATTCAGCAGGCATAAAGTTTATTTCTGTGTAGAATATAAAGCATCATTTAAGGCTGTTTTTGACTGTTTTTATCGCCCAGCCTTCTTTGTCGACCTTAGCTTTGGTCCATGACACATGCCTTGTTATTAAAGAACCTGTAAAGAACCTGTAAAGATACTGTCTTCTGTTACACTCTTTTCAGTATTAAGAGTCCCCGTCATTTTGTTATGACAACAACGACTATCAGGACAATAATGATACGATTTCGCATTATTGTCAATAATGGATGTCGCTTCATCTCAATTTTTTAGTTGATTAGCAGTAGATCTGTCTTAATTTAGGCAGGTCTCGTTAATAAAAGTTCAGTGTCTTGTTGGCCTTTTACCTCAGTGTTTAGGAGCGCGTTGTGCATGATGCCGCTTTTGTATGGCGCTCGGCTCAAAGGGTGTCAGGTGGCTATGATTACAGATTGTCGAGAGTTGTTAGAGGCACCTTCTTATTAGTGCGCCAATTTATGGGGCTGACTCTGAATCCTCTTATCCAGCCATGTCAGCCACTGTCCTATTCGATGGTGTCAGTGATCTATTTAGAATATCGGCCTTATGCCCGCTGGAGTAATGGGTTATAAATTGTTTATTTTTAGTCCCTGTGTGTTTTATTTTAAAAGTAGAACATTATTTTTCCAAACCGTGAGGAGAGGTTGTCAGAGATGCTCTGGGTCAGATGATAGCAAGTAATAAACGATGACACGAAAGGGATGCACTGTATGAGGTACTCCGTCGTATTCATGCTGTTCTTGGATAAAATACTCAAACCCTCAAAGGTGTGATTATTGCCAAATTTATAGGTCAACAGAGAGCCTATGATGGGCAGAGGATACATCATTGATGTTATAGTCACTATGATAATGACTGACCTACTTAATCCTTTATTATGTCCATAATGAAGGGTTTTTATCCCGGCTGCTACTGCCGTTATTGGGAATAGTATTGTGCCTGATATTATAAAAATACATCGAACCACTCGCTTGGTAAAACAAGCAAGTTTATGTACTCCATCTGTTTTCTTTGAAGTAAACGGTATGTAATAATTAGTAGGTCTAGTGATACGATGATATATGGGCTATACATCCATAATTTGTGTGACACACTTACTTCTACGTACAATATCCCGATATTTATTTTTTTATATCAAGAGATTAAAAAATAATAGTGTCTAATAGGGTGAACTAAATACATTGAGCTAAAGAGGTTCGATGGTTCTCCTATGCAATGTCATGTTAATTACATTGTGTATTACTTGGACGCTTCACTGTGTAGAAAGTTCATTTTTATTGTTTTGCGAATTTTAGTCATCAGTGCGACATTTTCATCATAAATTAAAATCCTACAAAACACAGATAGGCTCACGCGAGACTAGATCTGCGCACCCTCCTTACCACTCAAGACTCAAGACTCAAGACTCACAGACTCAAGACTCAAGACTCACAGACTCACAGACAGGGTCAGGGGTCGTCTGCTCAGCCAGATAGAACCAGGTATCCAGTACAGAATCAGGGCTCAGGGAGATAGTCTCAATTCCTTCTTCCATCAACCACTTGGCTAGATCCGGATGATCAGACGGCCCTTGCCCACAAATACCGATGTATTTACCCGCTTTCCGGCAAGCCTGAATAGCCATAGAGAGTAATGCTTTAACCGCCGCATTACGCTCGTCAAAGAGATGAGCAATAATACTGGAGTCCCGATCCAAGCCTAGGGTCAGCTGAGTCATATCGTTGGAGCCGATGGAGAATCCATCGAAATATTCCAGGAACTCATTGGCTAGCAGGGCATTGGACGGCAACTCACACATCATGATGACACGAAGACCATTTTCACCACGGCGAAGGCCGTTTTCAGCCAGAAGGTCAATCACTTGCCTTGCTTCATCAAGAGTACGAACAAACGGAATCATCAGTTCAACATTGGTGAAATTCATTGCATTACGTATTTTCTTCATTGCTCGACATTCTAGTTCGAAGCAATCCCGAAAATTGTCAGAGATATAGCGGGAGGCACCACGGAAGCCCAGCATGGGATTCTCTTCTTCTGGTTCATTCTGGCGGCCACCAATGAGGTTGGCATACTCGTTGGATTTGAAGTCAGACATCCGAACGATGACTTTCTTCGGATAGAAAGCCGCAGCGATGGAGGCGACCCCTTCAACCAGCTTCTCGATATAAAAATCAATAGGGCCGGCATAACCGGAAATCTGTTTATCAACTTTGCTACGAATATCCGCTGACAGCGTGTCATAGTTGAGCAGCGCTTTTGGGTGAATACCAATCATACGGTTAATGATGAATTCCAAACGCGCCAGACCAACACCTTCATTGGGTAGTGCGGCAAAATCAAAGGCTTGATCAGGGTTGCCAACATTCATCATGATCTTGAATGGCAGATCAGGCATGCTGTCGATGCTGTTGGTTCGAATGTCAAAATCCAGTTTTCCTTCATAGATCAGACCGATGTTACCTTCCGCACAAGATGCGGTGACAACCTCTCCTTCGTGAAGTTTCTCCGTGGCATCACCACAACCTACCACTGCGGGAATCCCAAGCTCGCGGGCAATGATGGCCGCATGACAAGTTCTGCCGCCCCGGTTCGTCACGATCGCAGCTGCATGCTTCATGATCGGCTCCCAGTTAGGATCGGTGATGTCGGTCACCAGTACGTCACCGAGCTGAACCTTGTCCATTTCAGACAAGTTATATATCACCTTGACTGGGCCACTACCGATCTTCTGACCGATGCTGCACCCTTCTACCAGAACATGACTCTTCTCTTTCAGCAGGTAGCGTTCCATGATGTTGCCTGGTTTGCGGCTCTGTATCGTTTCAGAACGCGCTTGGACGATATAGAGTTCACCATCATCACCATCTTTGGCCCATTCGATATCCATGGGACGCTGGTAATGTTGTTCAATGATGACTGCCTGACGAGCCAGTGTTTCCACTTCATCGTCGGTAATGGAGAAACGAGCACGTTCAGTAGCATCGACATCAAGGGTTTTGATCGAGCGACCCGCGCAGTGGTCATCGGTGTGCATCATTTTGATCGCTTTGTTGCCCAGGTTGCGACGCAAAATGGCAGGTCGACCGCCTTTTAGCGTGGCCTTATGAACATAAAACTCATCGGGATTCACGGCACCTTGAACAACGGTTTCGCCCAGACCATAAGAGGACGTAATGAGTACCACATCACGAAAGCCGGATTCGGTATCCAATGTAAACATGACGCCGGAAGCCGCAGTCTCACTCCTCACCATGCGCTGGATACCGGCTGATAGCGCAACTTCGCGATGATCAAAACCTTGATGTACCCGATAAGCAATGGCACGATCATTAAACAAGGAAGCAAAGACCTTCTTAACGGCATGGATGACATTGTCATAGCCGCAAATGTTGAGGAAGGTCTCCTGTTGACCAGCAAAGGAAGCATTGGGTAAATCTTCAGCGGTAGCAGAAGAGCGAACAGCGACTGATAGGTGATCGTTGCCATTCTGCAGGCTGACGAAAGCAGTACTAATGGCATCTTTCAGTGCTGGCTGAAACGGCTCGTCAATGACCCACTGTCGGATTTGAGTGCCTGTCTTGGCCAGTGCATGAAGATCGTCGACATCCAGGGTGTCGAGCAGCGAATAGATGCGTTCATTCAGCCCACTCTTTTCCAGAAAATCCCAGTACGCCTCTGTTGTGGTGGCGAACCCCGCAGGGACAGAAACACCCGCACTGGTCAGGCTGCTGATCATTTCTCCCAAAGAGGCGTTCTTGCCGCCCACACGTTCAACGTCAGCTGCTCCCAGGTGTTCAAAGGCAATCACATACGTGTTCAAAGTGTCATCTCCTGACTTATCACTTTGTCTGGGTTATCAGAGCAACTGGCCGCACATATTAATATAGTGCCATTACACAAAATGGGTTACAGGTTCTTGACGTACTCTAACAGATAAAGTCCTTGAGCCTGTCAATAATCAAGTTTTAGAGGTGACAGCAATTCATGCTCTCACTCGTATGGTGAAGCTTTTGGAACACCTCCCAATATTGCGATGGTCTGCAGGTGAGAGGTCGTTCTTTTTTATCTGTGAGGAAAATGAAAGGTTTAACACTATTCTGTTTATGCATCCCTTATGTTTCATCGTTTTACGTTAGCAGAATTCTGGCTAACCAAATACTTTGAAAATAATGCTTTGTCCTGACTGCGTATATTAATATACTGATATTACACAGAGAATGGGTTACAGGTTCTTGACGTACTCTGCCTAATTTCAAAAACACTTCTTCTTTGCCAAAACCACAAAAGATTAAATAATTAATAGGTCACGAGGAAAAATAATAATATTGAATTGCATCGTAGCCGTTTTTTTATTAACAATAAAAATGAACTATGTATACGGAAATGGACTCCAAGCTAATGGGTCATAATGAAAATTTAGTAGCAGTAATGGTTCTGTTGTGTGGTATTTCTTATATGGGTATATAGTATGATGGATTGTTTAAGTGAAAATAAAAATATGGGGTCTGATGGCGTTGATAGTTCGAAACTCTCATCCGATACAAAAACGCCGAGCAAATTTTATTGTTTTGTTCGACGCGCTATTAAGTGTGTTATTGTAGGAGTTGGCACATTTGCTTTTCCAGTAATAATGATGGCGTCGGGAATATTCAGTCTTTTCTGTTCCTGTAATACAGGCATTAAAAGATCAGTTCAAATAAAAGAAGCTTTAAAATGGATACTGTTTTCACTGCCATCAATAGGTCCTGTATTGATTCGTTTATTTGCCGATAATCTGTCACTTGGGAAACATATTATTGCCAATCGTGAGAATATTGATGATAATAGTTTTGCATTCTACTTTATCCCTTTTATGTCAACGTTTGTAGTTGGCATTGCTGTTGTCGACTGCATTTCCCTACACTTATTTGGAAAAGAATACGTTGATTTTCTTGATATTGATGATTGATTTAAAAGTAAAAATAATGACCTTATCTCCAGAAAATACAAGACATAATAGGTGAAATACACGCATCGTAAGTATTGCGTCTATTTCAAGATTGGGTACAATGGATGTGGGATAATTGTACCTAAAAATGAGTAAAGCGGTGATTTATCGAGTACTTTGATCGATAAATCGTCCTCGTGCAATAAAGAGCGTAGTGATTTCATGAAATTTTAAATTTGATTGGCCGTTACCTATTTTGATTGGCCGTTACCTATTTTGATTGGCCGTTACCTATAGTGTCGTTATCGTGCAAAGTCATTAATAAAAATGAACTATTTATACAGAGTAGACTCAAACCAACTGAATGTGATAGGACATTAGTTGAGCATCTAAAATCCATCGAGAATTTTCAATAATAGCTACTTGGTATTGTTTGAGTCGAGCGTCATGCAGTGTGAATGTCGGTAGAGTTGCTCGTTTAGATGTTGGCTGATTTTTTTTTGACTGAGTAGCGGTTTTTAATGAACTTCCTGAAAATTAATTTGTACGGAATTATTATCAGTGTTTGTTTGATTGGTTCACCTTATGTTAGATAAAACTAGGTTTATTTTTATTTTTGCATTGATTGAGATAAAAATAGATATTTAAACTTAACAGCAGAATAGTTCTGCTGTATGATATTAGTGAGGTGTAATACAATGGCGTCTTCAGCTACAAATTCAGCTACCAACTCTGGTGGTATTAATCATGCCCAGCCTGCATTCGATACAGACACGTCGAGCGAAAATGTTTCTTTTGCTAAACGATCTGTTAAGTGTATTCTTGTAGGGATTAGGTGTATCCTTCTAGGAGTAGTGGGGCTAGGCACAATATTATTTCCAGTTGCTATGAGCGTCGCGCTGATAAGCGAACTTTGTTATTCCTATGGCGACACCGATAAATCGAGGTCAGTGAGGATCAAAAGGGCTGTAGTAGCAATGATGTTTGCTGTGCCAATAATAGGCCCTATCGTTACCCGTCCATTGTCCAATGAACTGATTATGTATGATAAAGAGATTATTCCGAAAGATAATATTGGCGATAATGATTATTTTATAACGTGCCTCCCCTTTTATTCAACGCTACTGATTAACGATCATATGATCAACCACTTTCTTGGTTTTGATTAAAGCGCTACTGTTTTAGGGAGAAACAGAAATTAAATATTCTCTGTGTTGTAGTCATCTTGCACAAATCTACTGAGTAACATGACTATAGCGCAGGTTTAAACTGATAAAACACAGCCTTTAGAGAGGGGTAAGGGTAGTTCATGCTCTGTTGGCGTGATGAACCGTTTGGAAAACCTTACAGAGAGCGTGATAAAATTCCGATGCCTCAGACTAGGTAGTCAATTGCTTCCAGCGATTAGTGCTTGCTTGGTCAGGATAAAGATTCTCACGGCATTTCAAAAACACTTCGTTCTTTGCCAAAATCACGAAAGATCAGCTAATCAATAGATAACGATATAACATAATAGTATCGAATGGTACCGCAATTATTTTTTCAAACAATAAAAATGAACTATTTATACAGAAATAGACACTAACTTACTTATAGGTTTGGTTCTTAATTAAACTTTTATGAAATTATGAAATTTCAATCATAAGTATTTTGAATTTTTTGATCCGAGCGTCATTCAGTTAGAATATCCTTGCAGAAGAATCTATACGGAATAGTTGTCAGGGTTTGTTTGAGTTAGTTAACTCTATGTTAGATAAGACTATTTTTATTTTTTAATTGATATAAAGATAGATATTTAAAATTCGTAGCAGAATAGTTCTGCTGCATAAGATTACTGAGGTGTAATACAATGGCGAGTTTATCTATAGATTCAATTATCAATTCTGCTGGTGTTGGTAATGTTGAGCCAGATGCATACATGTCGAGCAAAGATATTTCTTTTGCTAAACGAGCAGTTAGGGTTTTTTTGTTGGGAGTAGGCACAATAGCCTTTCCGATAATGATGGGTGCAGCGCTGATCAGCGAACTTTGTTTTTCCTATGGTGACACCAATACACCAAGGACAGTGAATATCAAAAGGGCTGTATCAGCAATGATGTTTGCTGTGCCAGTACTAGGTCCTATCGTTGTCTGGAAATGGTCCGATGAGCTGGTCTTGCATAATCACATGCTTATTAGTGAATCGAGCTTAGACGATACTGAGCACTGTTATTTCATAATGTGCATTCCTCTTTTGTCAGCGTTCATTATTGCTAGGGAAGTGGTTGACTACAATCTTGGCATTCCAAGAGAAGAAGATTTGGATTGAAAGAAAAGTGTATACTTAGGGAAAAACAGAAATTAAATATTCCCTGTGTTGTAGTCATCTTGCACAAATCTACTGAGTAACATGACTATATCGCAGGTTTAAACTGATCAAATACAGCCTTTAAGCGCTAAAAAGATAGCGTGTATGGGTATGTATGGTGGTTACCAGTTTTACTCAATGAGTATGTAGAGATGTAATATAGGTGTGTATAATTGACGTGGCTATATAGCTAATCAATAGGTAACGATAAAAAATAATAGTATCGAATGGTGTCGCAGTCATTTTTTCAAACAATAAAAATGAACTATTTATACAGAAATAGACTCCAATAGTCGATAAAAGCTCTCTAAAGTTTTCAATAATAACCATTTGAAATTTTTTGATCCGAGCGTCATGCAGTCTGGGTGTCGGTAAAGTTAGTCAACCGCTCGTTTAGGCGTTAGTTAATTTTTGTGGCTGAGAAACGGTTTTTAGAATATCCTTGAAAATTAATCTATACGGAATAATTATCAGAGTTTGTTTGAGTTAGTTAAATCTATACTAGATAAAACTATTTTTATTTTTGAATTGATATAAATACAGATATTTAACATCCGTAGCAGAATAGTTCTGCTACATTATATTACTGAGGTATAATACAATGGCAGTTTCATCTATGGATGATCAGGCTACCAAATTTCATGGTGCTAATAGTGATCATTTTTCATCTGTATCTGATAAAACAGCTACAGACAAGTCGAGCGGAAATACATTTTTTGCTAGACGATCTGTTAGGACTGTTTTGTTGGTCGTAGGCGCAATAGCCTTTCCGATAACGATGTGTGTAGTGCTGATAAGCGAACTTTGCCATTCCTATAATGGCACCGATATTCCAAGGACAGTGAAGATCAAAAGGGCTGTAGTAGCAATGATGTTTACTGTGCCAATAATCGGCCCTATCGTTATCCGTCAATTGTTCAATGAACTGATTATGTATGATAAAGAGATTATCCCGAAAGATGAGATATACGATAATGATTATTTTATTGCGTGCATCCCTTTTGTTTCAACGATACTGATTATCGATCATATGATCCACCACTTTTTTGATGTTGATGAAAGTGCTATTGTTTAGGGGAAAACAGAAATTAAATATTCTTTGTTGTTGTAGTCACCTTGCACCAATCTACTGAGCTGTAACTAATGGATAGCATGATGGCTACATCAAATAATGTCTTAACTGATCAAATATACAGCCTTTTAAGCGCTAAAGTAGCGTATGTGGACTATGTACGGGATAAAACTTGAAGCAAAATCTGGAAGTTTATCTGATCATTTTTTGGATATTTATTTTTTAACACTCTACGAAACATGATCTCTAGTTCTGATCTGACTGGAGACTTGGCTGGCCGCAAATGTTTATTCAAAGGTAGCTGTTTCGCTTCACCATAATGTCAATGACCAGTAGTCAAGCAGAAAATAAATGCCAAAGCAAGAAGGTTCATTAACTTGTCCATGCGATCTGGATTCGTCAGATGAGTGGACTCAAGATCAAATCTACGACTTTTAGGCGCCCAAATAGATGGTGGGGATAAAAGACCGCATAGGCTGCTCTGTATAAGCATCAGCCTATACCTCTGAATGCCTTGCCAGATCTAACCTTTATATTGTTTATCCCGTATCTAGAATTTAAAGGTTTCTTTTGTTTTTTTTGGTATACTATCTAACGCTATATCTACTAAAATAATGACTTTGTTGATGGTAAATAATATGTTACTGATAAGGATGGTAAAATAATATGTTACAGATAAGAAAGTTATCATGGTTTGTTTCTGCATTAGTCGTCGCGGGAGTGGCTTGTGCTAAAGATGTTGAATTCCGGCTTGAAAGCGCTTTTTTAAAGACAGAAAGCACTGTAGGTGCCTTTGATAACGGAAGTGGAAGTAGTCCTAATCGAGGAGCGAAAGTTAGCCAAGAGATGGATTCTATGGAATCCCTGAAGTTTTCATTGGTCAAGCCTTTGAATGATAATGTTTCTATGATTGGTAGTCTTTACACTCCGATGAATGGGACTATGTCTCCAAAACATATACTTTCAGTGACACCGTCAAATGACGACAGCTATGGTGTGGCAGGAAAGTTTAAAATGTTATTGGCTCAATTGGGAGGGGAGTATACTATCCACTTGTCTGATACATTTCACCCATTTCTTGGTGCGGGTCTAGCTTATTTATATTTTTACGATGGAGGCACGGATTCTATACTTAATCCAGGTGGGCACGCAATAAAGGATTTTAATATTGACAATACTTTAACAGGATACCTGACTGCTGGTGCCAATTACAATCTGAGTAAGACTTTTTCGCTAACAGGGTCCATCTCCTATATACCCTTGGAAAATGTGGATGCGTCGTATCAGTTTTCAACTTACCTTGGATACAATCTTCCTAAGCGTGCTGGCCGAGACGAGTTAGACCTGAAAATAAACCCTCTTATTTTCACGCTGGGTGCTAGCTGGAGCTTCTAATTGCCCTATTTCATGGAGTGCTATTCATAAAAAGCTTTATATTTTTGACATGGATGCCTTTTATCTTATGATCCAGATAGGTCTCGATTTGCCAGGTGTAGGTCGCTATGTTGCTCTATATCATTTTTGGCACAAGCTTGATCAAGCGCATGGCTGCCCGTTGGTTCTCGCAATTGTTTGATTTGTCTCATATGTGCTGAATCTGCACAAAACTATTGAGGTGCCATGTGGCAACTCTATCCACTCTAAGCTCCAACGATGATAGATGCGGTTTAACGCATGAGACTAGGTAGTCAATTACTTCCGGTGCTCAGTGCTTGCTTGGTCAGAGCAGAGATTCTTGTAGCATTTCAAAAACACTTCTCCTTTGCCAAAACCACGAAAGATCAGCTAATCAATAGGTAACGATAAAAAATAATAGTATCGAATGGTGTCGCAGTCATTTTTTCAAACAATAAAGATGAACTATTTATACAAACATAGACTCTAACTAGTGATTGAATAATTAATTTAATCGCTAAAAGCTTTCTAAAATTTCCAATAATAGCCAGTTGGTATTTTTTGAGCCTAACGTCATGCAGTCTGCGTGTGGTAGAGTTAGTCAGCCACTCGTTTAGACGTTAGCTGATTTTTGGGGCTGAGCAGCAGTTTTTAAAAGATCCTTGAAGATGAATCTGTATGGAATCATTATCAGGATTTGTTTGAATTGGTTAACTTTATGCTAGACAAGACTATTTTTGAATTTATATAAAAATAGATATCTAAAATTCGTAGTAGAATAGATCTGCTACATGATATTACTGAGGTATAATAGAATGGCGTATTCATCTATAAATTCAACTACCAATTTTAGTGGTGTTGATACTGATCAACCTTCATCCGAGACAACACTACCAGGAAAAATTGCTTACTTTGCTAAAGTAACGGTTCGGATTGCTTTGATAGGAGCGGGTGCACTATTATTTCCAGCAACTATGGTCGTAGTGCTGATAAGCGGACTTTTTCATTCCTATAGTGACAAAGATATGCCAAATATGCCAAGGACAGTGAAGATCAAAAGGGCTGTAGCAGCAATGATATTTGTTGTACCAGTAATAGGCCCTATCATTACCCTTGAATGCTTTGGTGCTCTGAATATGCCAAATGGAAGTATTACTAAAAGTGATGTAGCCCTTAACCTTAAATGGTACCCTGTACTGTGTGTCCCTTTTGTTTCATCGCTATTGATTAGCCTTGCGCTGAATGATCTGTATTCTTCGGATAATGAAACATAAAGGCGATATTGTTTAGGGGAAAAACAGAAATACAATATTTTATTTGTTGCTATCTTCTTGGATAAATCTACTGAGCAATATAACTACTTAGCAGAGTTTAAACTGATTACATATGTTTGTGTGATCAGCAAGAAAACATAAAGAGAACGTTGCTGTGAGGCGGGCTAATGATGCGACGCGTTACGAATTTTATTCGTTTCATGAAGGGGCATTTCATGCAAACAGTTACTGATAAGAGAGTGTGATAAAATTCCGATGCCTCAGACTAGGTAGTCAATTACTTCTGCTGCTCATTGCTTGCTTGGTCAGAGTAGAGACTCTTGCAACATTTCAAAAACACAAAAGCACGAAAGATCAGATAATCAATAGGTAATGATAAAAAATAGATAAAAAATAGATAAAAAATAATAGTATCGAATGGTGTCTCAGTCATTTTTTCAAACAATAAAGATGAACTATTTATACAGAAATAGACTTCAATTAATGATTAGGTAATTAATTTGGGCTCTGAAAATAAAAAATCTTTAAAGTTTTCAAACATCAAATAATAGATATTTGGAATTTTTTGAGCCGAACGTCATGCAATCTTGATGTGGTAGAGTTAATCAACCACTCGTTTAGATAGGTGTTAGCTAATTTTTTGCTGAGAAGCAGCTTTTAGAAGATCCTTGAAGATGAATCTGTACGGAATCATTATCAGGATTTGTTTGAATTGGTTAACTTTATGCTAGATAAGACTATTTTTGAATTTATATAAAAATAGAAATTTAAAATTCGTAGTAGAATAGATCTGCTACATGATATTACTGAGGTATAATAGAATGGCGTGTTCATCCTATGTGCGGGACAAAACTTGAAGCAGAGTTTGGAAGTCTATCTAATAATTTTTTGAACATCCATTTTTCAACACTCTACGAAGCATATCTAGTCCTAGGAGCCTGTCGGACTTACCACGAACCTACTACGAAAAAGCCTAATTTGGCCATTTTTTATGCTGATCTTTGTTGAATTGAACCACTATTCGCTTCGAATC
>JAGLCE010000054.1 GCA_023146365.1 Endozoicomonadaceae bacterium | reverse complement strand
CGCAAATGTTTATTCAAAGGGAGCTGTTGCGCTTCACCATAATGCCAGTGAGCAGTCATCAAACACCCAGTAAATGCCAAAGCAAGAAGGCCCATTAGCTTGTCCATACGGTCTAGATCCGTCATGTGAGTAGACTCAAGATCAAAACCGCGACTTTTTAGGCACCTAAATAGAGTTTCTATCGACCAGCGTTTATAGTAGTCCTCAATCATTGTGCTTGGCTTTTGGGTTGCCATAACCATCAAAAGCCCCTTTGTTGTGCGTCTTGCGGCAATATATAAACGAACACCTGATACTTTCCGTTTGTTGGGTCTCAATTGATGAGCGCCCACCCATCGTTGATGAGAAGATTCGTATCGGTGACTGGGAGGCGGATACGGTTATTGGTAAAGGCCATAAAGGCGTATTAGTAACATTGGCCGATCGTGTTAGCAAAAAGACGCTTATTGCTCATGTTGCATCTAAACATGAAGAGGGGGTCAAGGACGCTATTATAAAGCTGTTACAGGCCGAGAAAGAGCATCTCCACACGATTACGTTTGATAATGGAAAAGAGTTTGCTTACCACGCCAAGATACAGGAAGCACTGGGTTCAGATAACTATTTCGCACACCCTTATCATTCGTGGGAGCGTGGATTGAATGAAAATCATAATGGCTTGATACGCCAATATCTTCCGAAAGGAATGGAGTTGGATAAGGTAGCAGACGAAGAGGTAAGCTTGATTCAAAATAAGCTCAACAACAGACCCAGAAAGTTGCTCAACTATAAAACACCTAATGAAGTATAGGAAGCTATGCGTTTAGCTGCATAATTACACGGTGTCGCACTGATGGCTGAAATTCGCGACAATAAAAAAATAAACATGAACTATTTATACAGTAATGAACTCCAATTAATGATTAGGTGATTAATTTAACTTCTGAAAATGAAAAATCTTTAAAGTTTTCAAATATTAAATAATAGCTATTTGGAATTTTTTGAGCCGAACGTCATGCAATCTTGATGTGGTAGAGTTAATCAACCACTCGTTTAGATAGGCGTTAGATAATTTTTTTTGCTGAGAATCAGCTTTTAGAAGATCATTGAAGATGAATCTGTACGGAATCATTATCAGGATTTGTTTGAATTGATTAACCTTATGTTAGATAAGACTATTTTTATTTTTGAATTGATATAAAAATAGATATTTAAAATTCGTAGCAGAATAGATCTGCTACATGATATTACTGAGGTATAATACCATGGCATCACCAAGCACTAATAATTTAAGTACCACTCCTCCGATTGATAGTAGTAAAACTATTGATAATCAAAACGACTCGAGCGGAAAAGTTTCTTTTGGTAAACGAGCTGTTAAGATTCTGTTTATTGGATTAAGCACACCAATTTTTCCGATAATGATGGCCGTAGCGCTGATAAACGAACTTTATCATTCCTATGGTAACACTCAATCAAGGACAGTGAAAATCAAAAACGCTGTAGCAACAATGATATTTACTGTGCCAGTACTAGGCCCTATCGTTGTCATGAAATTGGGCGTAGACCTGTACGTTAATAATCAAATCTTCAGATGCACGGATGTGATGAAAGATGACTATTCAAAATATTGTATGCCTTTTAAGTCAACGGTAATGACGGGGTTTAAGATAGCCAACCACAATCTTGGGATTAAAGATGGAAATGACGAGGAGTAGGAAAAACAGAAATTAAATATTCCCTGTGCTGTAGTCATTTTGTGCAAATCTACTGAGCTATAAGCTAATGGGTAGCGTGATGACTACATCTCATAATGTTTAGACTGATAACATACAGAGCCTTATAAGTGCTAAAAAGAAAAAAATAGCGTGCATGGATATGGTGATTGTCAATTTTTCTCAATGAACATCATGTATAGAAGTAATAGGCATTGATCATTGACGTGGCTGGCCGAAAATGCTTATTCAAAGGTAGCTGTTTCGCTTCACCATAACGCCAATGACCAGTAATCAAACAGAAAATAAATTCCAAAGCAAGGTCAGGAGCAAACCGTTCAAAAACTGAAAGGTTGTGCTGGTCGCGTCCCGTTGCTATCGAAGGTTTGATACCAGACGTTATGCAGGCCTGCACGTTTGCCGTACTAAAATAACCGGTGTCCGCTAAGAAATCCTCTGCTGCGCCCAACTCCTGCGGTAAGCTCAGCGCAGGCTCAATTTCTTTTTTATCGTTCGGCGCTTGGCTCATATGCTCGCTGACGACCAGCATAGTATCGGTATCGACACTGGCCTGGGCGTTATAGCATTCTGGGCGTTATAGCATTGTGATTTCCGTTAGATCAAGTTGACTGACGACCTCGGCTATAAACCGTGCCAAATGGTCTTCTGGCAACCAATCTGAAAGTGATGGCGGCTCGATCTGCAAGGATGAAGCGGCTCATAGTAGGTCTGTATGCGTTATGTGGAAAAACTGATTATCTCATAAATGCGTATCCGTGGCGTTAGTTAAGTCCGACAGGCTCCTAGGCACTACAGAGGCTTTTGAAACCGGGCATGATAAAGCATGCGCTCTGCAGAGGTTTGTGTCGTGCTAAGGTGGTGAAAGTCGGGAAGCCTGTCTCAGACAATGCCTGAGGTAGGTTTATCGAGGCTTTAAATCACCAATAGATCCATGAAGGCATTAACGGGTGTGGCTTCCAGTTTCGCCTGATTCTTGCAGAGATTAAAAATGGTTTCACTTTGACCCTCTGGGAACCGTGTTGCCAAATTGGTCTTGAATTTGGTCTCCAGTAATGGGATGCCCTCTTTTCGACGGCGACGATGACCAACGGGATACTCAACCGTCACCTTCTCCGTACTGTCGCCACACTTGAAGAAAACTTGGATCGAATTGGCGATAGAGCGCTTTTCAGGCTCATGGTATTCGCGAGAATAACGTTCATCTTCAAGAATGACCATTTTCTCACGTAGAGTGTCAATTTCGGGGTGAGAGGCGTGGAAGTGATCCTCATAGTGTTCCGCGACCAAGTGACCAAACAGCAGTGGTATCGCCGTCATGTACTGCAGACAGTGATCTCGGTCTGCGGCATTGGCCAGTGGTCCCACTTTGGAAATAATACGGATCGCGGATTCATGGGTGGTAATCTCAATTCGCTCAATCTCATCGGCTCGCCCTTTGACTTGCTCATGAAGTTTTACCGCAATCTCAGCAGCAGTCTGGGCATGAAATTCTGCGGGAAAAGAGATCTTGAACAGCACATGCTCCATGACATAGCTGCCATAAGGACGTTGTAATTTAAACGCACGTCCTTGGAACAGCACATCATAAAAGCCCCACTTGGGCGCACTGAGGACGCTGGGAATCCCCATTTCACCACGCATCGCGATATCGACCAACCGCACCGCTCGTGATGTTGCATCACCGGCAGCCCAGGATTTGCGAGAACCAGCATTCGGTGCATGACGGTAGGTTCGCAGTGATTGCCCGTCCACCCAAGCATGAGAGAGTGCTGACAACAACTGCTCACGGTTGGCTCCTTTCAATTTGGCAACCACGGCAGTCGAAGCCACCTTGACCAGTACAACATGGTCTAGGCCGACTCGATTATAGCTGTTCTCTAGTGCTAGGCAGCCTTGAATTTCGTGCGCCATCACCATCGATTCCAACACATCACGCATGGTCAGTGGCACTTTGCCATCAGCAATCTGCTTCTGAGAGAGGTAGTCGGCAGTGCCAAGAATACCGCCTAGGCTATCAGATGGATGACCCCACTCTGCCGCCAGCCAAGTATCGTTGTAATCCAGCCAGCGAATGATACAGCCGATATCCCAGGCTGCTTTTATCGGATCAAGTCGGAATGATGTTCCGGGTACACGAGAACCGTGCGGTACCTGAGTGCCTTCAACGATAGGCCCAAGATGTTTGGTGCACTCAGGAAAACGCAGAGCCAGCAGACCGCAGCCGAGAGTATCCATTAGGCAGTTGCGAGCAGTATCTAACGCTTCTTCGGATTCAATGTGATAATTCAGAACATAATCTGCAATATCCTGGAGGATTTGATCGTAATCAGGACGTTCATTTAGTTCGGCGTTGGTACTCATCGTTGTCTCTAATGTCAGGTGGTCATACAGGGTTTATATTAGCGCGTTTCTATTGAACTCCATTCACGGGGTTCCGGTCCTGTGTACTCTGCCGATGGGCGAATAATTCGGTTATTGGCTCGTTGCTCCATCACATGAGCGGCCCAGCCGGTCAGTCGCGAGCAGACAAAAATGGGCGTAAACAGTTTGGTCGGAATGCCCAGAAAGTAGTAGGCTGGGGCGTGGAAGAAATCTGCATTCGGGAATAGTCTCTTTTCATCCCACATCACTTGTTCAATCATGGCAGACACGGAATAAAGCCGAGTGTCTCCCGCTTCATCCGCCAAGGTTTTAGACCACTCCTTGATAATGGCGTTTCGAGGATCGGAGGTGCGGTAGATGGCATGACCAAAGCCCATGATCTTGTCTTTGCGCGCGAGCATGCCAAGCAGAGCCTCTTTCGCCTCTTCGGCAGAGTGGAAACGTTCAATCATAGCCATTGCGGCTTCATTGGCACCACCATGCAATGGGCCACGTAGAGAGCCAATAGCGGCAGTCACGCAGGAGTGCATATCCGATAGCGTGGATGCACACACCCTCGCAGTAAAGGTTGAAGCGTTAAACTCATGTTCGGCATACAGAATCAGCGAGGTATCCATACAGCGACGGTGGTTGGTCGCGGGCTTTTTGTCATGGAGCAGATGGAGAAAGTGTCCGGCGATGGAATCATCATCGGTTTTTGTCTCAATCCGAATACCGTCATGACTGAATCGATACCAATAGAGCAGGATGGAGGGGAACGCTGCGAGCAACCGGTCAGTGACTGCTTGCTGCTGCCTGAAGTCTGTTTCTGTTTCGAGATTACCCAGCATGGAGCACCCAGTACGCATGACATCCATGGGATGCGCATCTGCTGGAATCAGCTCCAGACACTGCTTCAAGGGGGCTGGCAGGCTACGCAATCCTTGCAGCTTTTTCTTGTAGTCGTCCAGCTCATCGCGGCTGGGCAGTTCACCGTGAAACAACAGCCAGGCGATCTCTTCAAATGTGCCGTATTTAGCCAGTTCATGGATATCATAACCGCGATACGTCAGCCCTGTGCCGCTCTGACCGACGGTACATAGTGCGGTCTGTCCTGCAGTCTGGCCTCGGAGTCCGGCACCTGTCAGTTGCTTCTCAGCCATACGTGCTTCCTATGGTTTTTGTGATGTATAGATGTTGTTAAGCGTTGTTGTTAATCGATGGTTTTGTCACTCTTATCGTTACTATCGTTACTATTGTTTGCCAAACAGCCGGTCGATGGTTTGCTCATACTCGTGATAGTCGAGAAAATTATAAAGATCCGCACGGGTTTGCATGGTGTTTAGTGCCTGTGTTTGGTCACCGTCTGCTAGCAGGTGTTGATAAACGTTTAGCGCTGCCTGATTCATGGCTCGAAATGCGCTTAGGGGATACAGCACCATATTAACACCGGCACTGCTCAACTCCCTGCAATTGAATAACGGCGTTTGTCCAAATTCAGTAATATTAGCCAGAACTGGTACCTTAACGGCACTGGTAAAACGACGATAGTCGTTCAAGCTCTGCATGGCTTCCGGGAAGATCATGTCAGCGCCTGCATCCACATACAGACACGCACGCTCAATGGCAGCATCTATTCCTTCCACAGCCAATGCATCAGTCCGAGCCATCACGACAAAGCTATCATCGGTACGGGCATTCACCGCCGATTTAACCCGATCGACCATCTCTTCTTTGCTGACGATCGTCTTGTTGGGACGATGCCCACAACGTTTCTGGGCGGTCTGATCTTCAATATGCACCGCTGCAACACCTGCCCGAATCATCTCCTTGATCGTACGGGCAATATTAAATGCGCCGCCCCAGCCAGTATCGATATCGACAAGGAGCGGTAGATGGCTGGCAGCAGTAATTCGGCGCACATCTTCCAGTACATCATTCAGTGAGGTCAACCCGAGATCCGGTAGACCATAGGATGCATTGGCGACACCAGCACCGGAAAGATATATCGCCTTATGGCCAGTTTTCTCTGCCATTATCGCACAATAGGCGTTAATGGCGCCGACAATTTGTAAGGGGTCATTGCCTTTAGCGGCATCGCGTAGTCGCTGGCCGGGTGTCAGGCCTGTTGCATCTGTCATGGATCGCTTCCCGTAAAAGAGATTACTTGATTATTTTGTATCACGTTTCATCTCCTTTTAGTCAGTTAAAAATGCGCTAAGCTAAATAGTTCGGTCAACACTACCATCACCCAGTGGCTAAGTACTCATTAAATTCTTTTAATAGGACGTTAAGATTTATGATCCATTCTTCATTTTTCTCTTTATGGTGAATAATTTTTATTCTGTGAATCGTATGAGACGAACCAATACTCAACCTCACAAATCGCCATAGGGAATATTACTTGAGCATGATATGCTGGAGAAAGTCGATTTTCAACGATATATTTTTTATGGATATACGGCACAGGGCATTTAACTTAAGCGCCTCCAGTAATGCGACCTGAAAAGTTTCTGAAGACACCATCCGTCGAACAACCAGCGAGGTCGTTTGTCACAAATCCGCAATGTTATACATTGTTAATATTATGCTGATTTGCGAATGCTATGAGCGCGCTTTCTTCATAATCGACTCTACGTTGCATGTGGCTGTTGTTAAAAATATTTTGTGTTCTTTGGATTACATCTTTAGCATACGCATCAAATCCATTTGACCTTTGCTAGTAATAATAGGCTTGAAATTACTGGCTATTTATATGCTTTCTCTTAATCCTGAATTCGTGACTTCTTGATTGCTTTTCCATTTTTATTGATTAAGAACACTGAGTGAGGTTCCGAATTCAACTTTTTACTGAGAACTGTTTATAATTTATGCAAAAGTGCACAAATATTACCAACAGAGCGGATTCATGAAGGCTTTTTCCACTCTGTTAGAACACAGAATACAGAACACAGAACACCATAGCCTTAGGCGAAAGCTTTTATTATCTTGTTCTGGAAAGTTGTCTGCCGATTGAGTCAAATG
>JAGLCE010000053.1 GCA_023146365.1 Endozoicomonadaceae bacterium | reverse complement strand
ACGACGAAAAGCAGAAAATCCTGGGCTGTGTCGGCTCAACCGCAGGATATATTGTGGACATATGGGGTCGACTTGATTTTACCAGCCTGGCTGCCTGATCAATAAGTTCCTGCATAACCGCCTACTTTTAGCGATACCTCTGAACCAGGGTTTCTCGATAGGCTAGGGATAGCTATTCGTCTATTAATATCATTCACATGGTGCTTGATGAGGCTGGCTATCAGCCTAAAGGGAAATGCTTGAAGATACAAAAAAAACTGGGAATATAATTGCATTCCCTTCCAGCGTCACTACCGTGTATTTTTTTATGCTTATTTAAGTAATCTATTTTTGGAAAATATTTTTGACATATCTATCATTGATGCAGATTATCAGCAATGCATACTTTAATATGCCTCTTTAATGACCTATCGGATTTATACTTTTTTTGACAGGTGTTGCATGAATACTGCGTAGTATCAGTGTGCGCTTTCTCATGCCTCTTTAAATTCCCAGGAGTAAAAAAAAGTTTTTGGCATACACTGCATTCATGCTGCTTATTCTCAGTGTGTAGTTTAATATGCCTCGTTAAGTTACTCGTAGTTGAAACAGTTTTGTGACATATATCACATTGATACTGATTATCAACAGTGCCTATTTGCATATTCACATTTAAGTTACGCTCGGATGGAAATTTTTCTTTACATATATCGCATTCATGCGGTTTATCATCAGGGTGTATGTGCATATGCACATTTAAGTCACGCTCGTCTGAAAATTTATGTTTACAAACATCGCATTCATACGGTTTATCACCAGAGTGTATTCGCAGATGCACCTTTAAGTTCCAATTATTTAAAAAATATATTTCACAAGTCTCGCATTTATATTTAATTGTATTATCGTCCTCATCATCAGTGTCTATTGAACTGACGTGATCATGTTTACTGGGGACGGTTTTTTCTACGGTTATCGATGTTTTCAAAGGGATTAATTGGTTTGTAAAAGTTGAAGTGCTAGCGCGAGTATATGAAGACGTAGGGTTCATTAGGCTTATCCTTTGTAGCTTGATTCAAAGAATGATTACTTATTTTTAACAAATATAATAAATAGGATATCAATATTATTCATATGGGGGGTAATATTTTTATTTCAAGCGAAGTATCGTTTGATTGTTAGTATCAATTACTTTTTTGTTTGCTTAAAAAAAATGGGTACAGAAAAAAAATGGGTCACAGAAAAAGAAAAAAAGTGGGAAAGTCTTGTTTTTTGCCTTTCCTGTGCTAGAGCAAAGGCATGGCTAGACCACTCATAATCGAACCTGGATTGCCAGCATAAGTGACACTTTATTGTTGAATTGATTGAGATAAAAATAAATATTTAAACTTCGTAGAAGAATAGTTTTTTGTATGATATTACTGAGGTACCATACTAATGATCCGCTACGGCGATTTTTTCCGAAGAGAATAAAAGTTAGCGGCTTGTCGAGACATAAAATTGATGAGGCTCAATGTCTAATCAACATACGCCCGCGAAAAGTCTTAAACTACTTTAATCCGATTGAGTTTTTATCGGGTAAACGTGTGTTACTTATGTTGAAAGTCTAACTTCTCTATCGACGCTACTCTTTTTCAGATTAAACTTTTGTTGCTGCATATTACGGTAGCCATCCTTGTTCTTGTCAAGTTTTTGAGCGTATTCACATAATTTTTCCCGGATTATATTACCATCCTTTGAATCAAGGATTTTGTTCATCTTGGCATATATTTTTTCTATGTCATTTGATATTGCGGTATCTTTATTAATACTCTCTAATTGTTGTAATTCCATTAAAATCCAAAGAAAATAAAAAAAATGATGTTCTTTAGGGATGTTCTCAAAACAATGGTCGGAAATTTGTTCAATTTTATTTAAAGTTTCGTGATGTTCAGATCTATTTCTACCACTAAAAATTTCTTTAGTATAAGTAGCCAGAAAACCTGAGGTAACTAATGTTGGCACGCCTATGAATACTGAATACAGTATTGCTAGTGTAAGAAGAGAAGCTCCTATGCCGATTAAATACGGTGCCAATACAAATGCTATTGGAGCCAGTACCATTGTTAGGGCAGCAACAAAAGCAATAAATTTAGCGACAGTAGCGATCGCACTAAGTATTTTTCTTGCAATCGTTCTCCTGGATTTTATCAAAGCATGACGAACCTTAACTGTCTCCAGAATTTGCAGTTGAGCTTTTACTTTCGTAGTATATTTTTTATTAAACTGTGCGGGATTAATATTGTCAATGGTTTGGTTTAACAGAGGTGATACTACATTATTAGGAACTATATTTGTCGCTTCCATATTATTATATCCTTAATTTTTGTCTCTGATACTAATTTAGACATTTTAAAATTATTAAAGTTCCACGATTAGTACTTTAGTCTAGTAGTACTTTAGTCTAGTGAGACCTCAGAACAACTAGTAACTTTAGTTATAAGTTCGTTCTTTTTTCGATAAAGACTTCCCTCTGTAGCCCTTATGTTGAACTTGGTCTTCCATACTTAGCTTTGATAATGTCCATTGGATCTGCTTAGGTCTGCTGTAATTGGCGTCAACGTAAAGTGCTGTTTCATCACCCAATAACAAGGTGTCGCGCTCCTGAGAATCGTGAGCATTGTCTGGCGTTACACTTTGGCTATGAATAAATCCATCTTCATCGACAGCGGTATGAACAGAAAAGCCATAGACGGCCTGCCTGTTACCCCGACTATCATTCTTAACGTGCCAACCTGCTTCAGGATCTTGTGTTGGTTTTCCGCCTTTGTATTGCCCGAACCCGATTGTGCCGCCTCTATCGATATGGCATTAATGATATTGATGTGATCTTCGCTCATGATGATGTTTTTGGCTTCAAGCTGATGATTAATCTCCGCCAACAATTTATTCCACAAATGGTGCTCGACCAGTCGTGTTAGAAACTGCCTTTTGTTGGCATGTGGTTGAGTGGTCGTTGAAGTTGAACGTGGCTCCCAGAGTATGGATATCGTTCCATGCTGGTGCGATATAACCTTCACTACAGACCACCGTCTGTAAATGACGGCTCTTTGATGTTGCAGGTCGCTGAGTGATCTGGCCTCGAATGCTTTTAAGTGGCAAATATTGCATTTGACCAATATTCGAGAATCGGTGGCCACAGGTCATGACGACAATATCTGATTGAATGGACGAGTTGGCTTCTGTATTCGTTAGCCATTGAGTTCCGTTGTGCGTGAGCTGGGTAACTGACAGGTTTCCTGTGAAATGAATGTTGGGATGATCGATCAGTAAACGGCACAGTGCTGGCGGATATACCCAGCTCGCTTTTACCGGTCGCCAAGAGAGCGCTGACTGTTCGAATCAACTCAATATTGGGTATGCCGTGTCTTTTCTTAACGGTGCGCAGGGTTTTCTTGAGTGTTGTTGGTTGATTTATGGCATAGCCGATGCAATACCGGCCCGCAGTCGGGGTATAAAATTCGGT
>JAGLCE010000052.1 GCA_023146365.1 Endozoicomonadaceae bacterium | reverse complement strand
TTTTACCTGTTAGGCCTTGTCCTGTCTGGGGTTAAGGTCATTATTTTTGCTTTTAAGTCACGGATTCAAGTCATAGGGATGTTGGCCTATCGCTGAACCGGCCAGTGAACCGGCGCTCGCTAAACGCATTTTACGAAGGCGCGTTAACAATAACCGCTGTCAATTGAGAATTTGAGACCTGTTAGTGGTATTACAAACACTATCAGCCTCACGATGGCATTGGATTAGAAACACTAATGAGTTATTGTTAGTAACTGATGCAGCCCGCCTGATTTGTCTCACAGGCACTCAGCTCAGGGAAACAGTGGATCTACCCCACGTGAAATGCTATAAAATGCAGGTAAATGGTAAATGAGTGTAATATCCAATACCGTTTGATTGAGATCTAATAGGTGTGAGTGTTATGTGTTAAATAAAATATAGAGTAAAATTTAAATTTTCAGTATAAGGAGGTGTAGGTGAAACACGTTATGCCAGTAATATTGGTCAGCATTTTTATGCAAGGCTGTATGACGCCTGAACAGCATCAAAATGCAGTGAAAAATGATTCATCAGATAAAATCACTGTAGGTAAGGTTCAAAAAGAGATAAGTGTTGGTATGAGTGGCGCACAAGTAGCAGAGGTTTTGGGTTCGCCAAATATCGTATCAACTGACAAAGATAATGATGAAGTATGGATATATGACAAAGTGTCTACTAGATCAGCGAGTTCACGCGGTAAAAACGGCGCAAACATCTTAATATTATTCGACAGTTTAAATTTCACCGCAACCTCTTCGTCTCAAAAAACATTAACTATCATTATTAAGTTTGATAAAGATGATAAAGTTAAAGATTTTTCATACAGAGCCTCTAGTTTTTAATCTCATAAGGAAGGTAATATGTTTAAAAGTCAAACGAAAGTATTAGGTGTAATGTTAATTATTGTTGGTTTAATGGTTGGGTGTACTCAAAAAAATTATAAATTAACAAAAAGCAGTTTAGAATTACAATCAATTCAAAAAAGAGAATTTGAAACCTCTTACAATATTGCATTTGCATCAGTTCTATCAGTATTTCAAGATAAAGGATATATTATTGAAACAGCCGATAAATCAACTGGGTTGATGACTGCTACTAGTCATAAAATGCGTAAATCTATTATGTTTGTTGGACAAGGAATAGAATATGTAAAGGCAACTGCATTTATTGAAACTATGCCCTCTAAAAAAAATGCGATAAGATTAAATTTTGTCAAGCATCAGGAGACATCTAGCGGTCAGGGTATGAGAGGAGGGAACTCTGTTCCAATAGAAAAACCAGAAGTTTACCAAGAAATTTTTGAAAAAATACACAAGGCAATTTTTGTTAGAACTAACCATTAAATGTTTAAAAACAGATAATAAATCACTCCACCTGATCGCTGACGCATCAGGTAATTCCTTATGCTGACAATAGGCCATTACGTTTGATAGCGGTGGCGAATTCGCTGGCCACGCAAACATCACTTGAGCATTAGGCGAGCCTGTAAATAATGATCAGCATAGGATTGTACATGGACTCCTTAAAAACTCATCCACGTTATGAATCATGTCAGACATATAAGCTCCGTCATGAAATAAATGTGTCATATTTGATGCAATGGGATCAAATCTGCGTTGATTGTCCATGTAAAAAACCGGTATATCATTATGATCTCGTGTATTCTCCGTATGTTCTTCTACTACAATCGAATCGACAACTACATTTTCGATTGGCGCTTTATACGTCTTATGCGACTAAAAATCCTCTAGTTTAAAATATTCCCTCTTGGGTAAATACAAATGTTTCAAGCTTCTTGTCTTCATAATTTTTTCTAGGTTGTCTGCATTCTCAGTATTGGTCTCCCTGTGTCAGGATAGTTGTCACCCCTAAAAATCACGATTGAGAGAAAAAAATATCCATTTTATAGTATCAAAAAAATATCAGCAATCAGGTGGGGCTGATATCTATGGTGCGATTGGTGCGATTTTCAAAAATGAAACGTATGTAGATATTATAAACAGTGGTACACTTCGGTGACATGTATAAGTGGTGTCGTGCGTTTTGTGGTTTACCGAGCAGGTAACCCTGTCCTCTTCTGGCTGATTCTCTGGTGGTACTAAACGATTGTGATCTTTTTTTGAGTACGTGGCAAAGTTAGTGTTTCGCTAATAAACGATCCTTGGATGGAAGGTGCTTTGTTTGATGAGTACACAATCGGATAATTTTATTGAAATTCGAGGGCTAACCTTTCGGCATGGCGAGCGCACCATTTTTGACTGCGTAGATATGAACATCCCTCGGGGAAAAATTACAGCGGTTATGGGGCCTAGCGGTACCGGCAAGACAACACTACTACGTCTGATCGGCGCACAGGTTAAGCCGGATGCCGGTACGATTAGCGTTGATAAACATGATCTGTTTCTCCAGGGGCGGAGCCAGTTGTTCCAATTGCGTCGTCGTATGGGCATGTTATTTCAGAGTGGTGCGCTATTTACAGATCAAAATGTCTTTGGAAATGTCGCTTTTCCCCTCAGGGTTCACACGAATCTGTCTGAGCGGATGATTCGGGACATCGTGTTGATGAAGCTGCAAGCCGTGGGTTTGCGTGGTGTCTCTCTGATGATGCCCAGCGAACTGTCTGGTGGCATGACGCGTCGTGTGGCACTGGCTCGCGCCATTGCACTGGATCCTAGCATGGTGATGTATGATGAGCCTTTCGTTGGTCAGGATCCCATTACCATGGGTGTGCTGGTTAAGCTGGTCAGGATGCTCAACGACTCCCTTAATATGACGACAGTCATCGTTTCTCATGACTTGACCGAAACAGTCAGCATTGCGGATTATCTTTATCTGCTTGCTAATGGCCGTGTCATTGGAGAAGGCACACCGGATGCAATGATGAGTTCGACTGATCCTGAAATTCGACAGTTCATGAACGGCCTTCCGGATGGCCCTGTACCATTTCATTACCCCTGTGAGGACTATCTTGCTGAGTTGCTGAAGGAAAAAAAATGATCGTTTTGGTGGAAGCTCTTGCCAAGCTTGGTCGTATCGGGTTGAAGCGTATTCAGGCCATTGGTCGCGCTGGATTGGTGCTGTTTTATGCCATTGTAGGCGGTTCGCAGAATGGTTCACAATGGTCGCTGCTGATTAAACAGTTGTATTTTGTGGGTGTGCTGTCGCTGATTATCATCGCTGTGTCTGGTTTTTTCATTGGCATGGTGTTGGGTTTGCAGGGGTATAACATTCTGATCCGCTATGGTTCGGAGCAGTCGGTAGGCCAGATGGTCGCATTGAGTCTTGTGCGTGAGTTGGGACCTGTGGTCACCGGTCTGCTGTTTGCGGGTCGAGCAGGTTCTGCTCTGACGGCTGAAATTGGGCTAATGAAGGTCACCGAGCAGCTGTCGAGCATGGAGATGATCGGGGTTGATCCGCTGAGGCGCATTATTGCACCGCGTTTCTGGGCTGGTGTCATCAGTATGCCGCTACTGGCTGCCATCTTTTCATTGATGGGAATTCTGGGTGGTGCCGTGGTGGGGGTTAGCTGGCTGGGCATTGATGAAGGCTCGTTCTGGGGTAGCATGCAGCAGACTGTTGATTTTCAGAATGATGTGATGAGCGGAATGATAAAAAGTCTGGTGTTTGGCGTGGTTGTGACTTGGATTGCCGTATTTCAAGGATACGACACCGTGCCGACATCAGAAGGAATCAGTCGGGCAACAACTCGAACAGTGGTCTACGCTTCGCTTGCGGTCTTGGGGTTTGACTTCGTTTTGACCGCTGTGATGTTTGGAGGCTTTTAAACGATGCAGATGCGAACAATGGAGATCGGTGTTGGCGCTTTTATTCTGGCGGGTGTGTTTGCCCTCGTTCTGTTGGCGCTTAAAGTCAGTGGCCTCGCACCAAGCGGTGATTTACAGACGTATGAACTCTATGCTGAATTTGATAACATCGGCTCACTCTCTCAGCGGGCCAAGGTCTCCTTGGCGGGTGTGACGGTGGGTCGGGTGGTCGGCATTGATCTGAATAAAAAGACCTATATGGCGCGAGTGACGATGGAGATTGACAATGATATTAGCAATATTCCTGTTGACAGTTCCGTGGCCATTGAATCCATGAGCCTTTTGGGTGAGAAATACGTTGGCATCAGTATTGGTGGGTCTAGTGAATTTCTACTGCCTGGTGAGCCGTTTGACGATACCCAGTCGGCTATTGTGTTGGAAAACTTGATCGGCAAGTTTATGATGAATTCTGTTAGTGCGGATGATGCCGCTAGCGATGATTCGTTTTGAGCGAATGTTCATGTAACTGTTTATAACTGGTTGTCAGCTATGAAAATAAGAGAGAACGTGCATTATATTTTGGTGTTGTTGGTAGTGGTCGCGCAGGTTGCCCTACCGGTCTTTGCAATAGAGAAAAGGCCTGAGATGGTCGTTGACGAAATGACCCGTCAGGTTCTGAACGTAGTGCGGGACAATCGGGAGACGTTCGATAAGGATTCCCAACGGTATTATATCTCTATGGGGAAGGTGCTGGATCCGGTGGTTGCCTTTGATCAGGTGGCTCGTGGCGTCATGGGAAAATATACTCACCGTGCGACCTCTGAGCAATTGAAGGTGTTCTCTCAGGCATTCCGTATCAGTTTGATTGAGTTTTACGGCAAGGCGGTCATGTTGTTGGATTCATCTCAGCTAAAAGTATCTCGTGTTGACGTAATCCCAGAAACATTGTTGAATGATTACAATGATCACAAGATTCGCTCCATTCCTGTCACGTTGAAAGTGAAAGCAGACTATCAGGAATACAGTCTCACCTACTCCGTGATTAAGGACAATGATCAATGGAAAGCACGCAATATTACCATCGAGGGAATCAATATCGGTATACAATTCCGAAACCAGTTTTCTTCTGCCATGCAGCAATATAAAAATGTTGGCCAAGTGATTGATAACTGGTCGACTATCATGAAAAATTATGTGAAATCCGCTGTGGAGACAACGTCTGATGGGTACGGTTGAATTGATCGCTCCGGGAAGACTGGCACTTTGTGGTTCAGTTGATGTTGATACGGTTGCTGAGTTGGAGCAATCTGGTTTGGATAAGATTAATCGGCAATCTTCAGCTGAGTGGATGGTGGATTTGTCTGCAGTGACGCGAGCGGACAGCGCTGCACTAGCTATGATGCTCTCCTGGATGCGCAGTGCCGAAGAAAAAAAAGTCAAGCTGATGTTCACGGGTTTGCCCGATGAACTGCAAGCGCTGGCTGGTGTTTGTGGTGTTGATGTACTTCTGCCGATTGTCTGAAATCGCCTGAAAATCGCCTGAAAATCGAAATTAAAGTTAAAATAAGTGGACTGGGACGCTGGTGTTCAGTCTACTTTTATTATTATTAGCTGTTTTGTATCTGGATTGGGATAAACGTCATGCAAGCCGTTGAAGTCAAAATGCGACTGGAAGAGCGGTTGGGGGACGCGGAGATCATCGTTTCTGGCGAAGGATGCGATTTTCAATTGACGGTGATTTCTGATCAGTTTAGTGGCGTTTTACCCGTGAAGCGCCAGCAAATGGTGTATGTTCACCTTAATGACCTGATCACTGATGGTAGCATTCACGCCGTGAGTATGAGTACGTTTACCCGTGATGAGTGGATTGCCCAGCAGTAACGCTTTTGGCTGTTGGTACTGTTTGTTGGTGTTGCCGGATGAGACAATGCTGCTGATTGGCTGATGGCGATTTCGTATTATGTATTATTTCTGAGGTGGCTATTCGGTAGCGTTTTCACAGAAATAATGCTTATCCTCCATATAGAGGTTTTAATGGATAAGCTTATAATTACCGGCGGTGTGCCGCTCGATGGCGAGATCCGAATTTCCGGCGCAAAAAACTCTGCCCTGCCGATCCTCGCCGCAACACTGCTGACTGATGAACCGGTTGCTGTCTGCAATTTACCGCATCTCAATGATATCACCACCATGATTGAGCTGTTTGGCTGCATGGGAATCGATCTGCTTATCGATGAAAATATGAATGTTGAAGTGCACGCCAGCACGATCAAGCATCTCAGTGCGCCTTATGATCTGGTAAAGACCATGCGAGCCTCTATTTTAGTGCTTGGGCCATTATTGAGTCGTTTCGGTGAAGCTGAAGTGGCACTGCCTGGTGGATGTGCGATAGGAAGTCGTCCTGTTGACCTGCATATCCGAGGTCTGAAGGCCATGGGCGCTGATATCATGGTTGAGGATGGATATGTTCGAGCTAAGGCTAATCGCCTGAAAGGTGCGCATATCTTCATGGATACTGTCACTGTGACGGGTACTGAAAACCTGCTGATGGCTGCGGTTTTGGCAGACGGTGACACGCTGATAGAAAATGCTGCCCGTGAACCGGAAGTGGTGGATCTGGCGAAATGTTTGTTGCGTATGGGAGCGAAAATCAAAGGTCATGGCACAGACATCATTCGGATACAGGGTGTAAAACGGTTGCATGGCTGCACTTACGCCGTCCTACCTGATCGTATTGAGACCAGTACATATCTGATTGCTGCTGCTGCAACTGGCGGATGCATCAAGGTTAAGGATGCTGACCCCAATATTCTGGATTCTGTTCTGGTCAAGCTGCGAGAAGCCGGAGCCAGTCTGGAGTGTGGAAGTGACTGGATCTCTCTCTCTATGAAGGGTCGTCGATTAAAATCCATTAATCTGAAAACGGCGCCCTATCCTGCGCTGCCAACTGATGTTCAGGCACAATTTACGGCGTTAAATACGATAGCGAAAGGTACCGGTTCCATCACAGAAACCGTGTTTGAGAATCGCTTCATGCATGTTCAGGAAATGAAGCGAATGGGAGCGAACATTGCTGTAGAAGGTAATACGGCCATCGTCACCGGTGTTAAACAGTTGAAAGGGGCACCGGTCATGGCGACTGATCTCCGAGCATCGGCTAGCTTAGTGATTGCCGGTTTGATTGCGGATGGTGATACTATGGTTGATCGTATTTATCATATTGACCGCGGTTATGAATGTATAGAGGAAAAATTACAACAATTGGGTGCGAAGATAAAACGTATCCCTTGATAAATTTGGTTGATCTATCAGCCGAGTGAGCTCGCCCGGCCTTGATTCGTTTAATTGAAGTCTATCCACCCTGAAAAACCATCTTTTTAAAACGTTCCTAGATTGCTAGCATTTTGCCACTCGCACAATGAAATATCTGCACAATGTCTGTAAAGTAGAATGCATTTCTTTCAGTGTTTTAGGTGCTGGCTGGGTTTTTTGTAGCGTTGAGGTTGGATTGAGTCAGATCAGTGAGTAAATGATGCGGTTTAGTGTGCTAGCGACAGCTTCCTGGTAGGAATGAATCTTTCATTCCCGTACCAACGACTGCCTCACATGTCCAATAAATGCGCTGTTTCCCCTCTTCTACTTGAGGTTTGAATAATATTTGAGCACCAAGCGTCACCTTATCGTTGTATGTTACCAATATGTAGCCATCAGCCGTTATGACTACACTGCTCACAGAATGACCCTGGATGTTTTCGCTAACGCCGGCGAGGGTGTTAGAGGTAGGCCATGATCCCAGTACTGAATAGTACTCAACAGAGGACTTTTGTACAGCGGAGGCCAGGCCCAAGCCTTCCGTTACATGGGTTCGTTTTGTGTAAAAATAATAGGAACGAGCCGAAACGGATGCCAAAATGCTGACAATGGTCACAACAATCATTAATTCGATGAGCGAGAAGCCTTTGGAGGCATGACTCATTTTCATTGAGCTTATACGCTTTATATCCATTAACATAAGATAGAGAGTGAATGTAGCACGTCAATTTGTTTGAATTTGAAAGAGTGCTGCATGAGCAAATAATCAAAACTATTCGGTTAAATGGTGTTAATGCGAAAAATAACACTTAAACGGCGATGAATCAATAGGCATCGCCACCATCGCCACCATCGCCATAGTTGCATTGTAGCCTATTGGCGTTAGAGCGCTTAGTTGAAAGGAGCATGTATGTCGATAGCACTGAAAAAGCTGATCGATACGGTAGAACAGACACTCAAGCCTTGGTTGTTCAAGGATTATGCGCCCAACGGATTACAGGTTGAGGGGCGCAGTGAAATCAAGAAAATTGTCTCGGGGGTGACGGCGTGTAAGGCGCTTCTGGATGGAGCGATTGCGGCTGATGCTGATGCCATTTTGGTGCATCACGGCTATTTCTGGCGTGGTGAAAATGCTTGCCTGACTGGCATGAAGCGTCGACGTATCGGTCAGTTAATAAAGCATGATATCAGTTTGATTGCCTACCATCTTCCGTTGGACGCTCACTCGGATCTGGGTAATAACGCATGTTTGGGTAGGCTGCTGGGTTTTGATATTACCGGTGGTATGGATGCGGATGTACTGACCTCAATTGGCCTGACCGGACAGTTGGAAAAACCCTTGTCACTGAAGTCGTTAGGAGAGCGCATTCAGCAGGTACTTGGGCGAACACCTTTACTGATTGAAGGTGGCAGCCATGAGATCAAAACTGTTGCGTGGTGTACGGGGGGAGCTCAGGGATACATTGAGAAAGCGTTTGCTCTGGACGTTGATGCTTATATCAGTGGTGAGATCTCAGAGCAGACGACCCATTTTGCCCGAGAAAATGGTATTCATTATATTGCAGCAGGCCATCATGCGACGGAACGTTATGGGGTGCAGGCGTTAGGTGAGTGGCTGGTCACGACGTTGGGCGTTGAACATCAGTTTATCGATATTGATAATCCAGCTTAAACGAGTTGCGGATTTCATTGGTTGAAAAAAACGGTCGAAGAGTCGACTGGGTCAGCACTTTCCCTAATGGTTGCGACCAACCGATTAAAATCTCAAAGAGTTGAATTTAAAGTATTGACTAAAGCTGAAGAAAAGATATATAGAATTATTAAGAAATTAAATTAAATGAATCCTATGAGATCTCAGCATAACTCAATAAAACAGATCATACTCTAGTAAAATATCGGCTATGCAAAAATCTTTCACAACAGAGCCAAAGCTCTTTGTCTCAGTTACTGACCTAAATGACCCAATTTTTCGTAGCCTTAAGTTGTTCTGGGTGGGTTATTTTATATTGGCTTCTACCCATACGTTAGGCTCCGTATGCGTTCCCACGCTGGAGCGTGGGAACACGAGGAGAGGATCCCGTATGCATTCCTACGCTGAAACGTGTGAACGACATACGGCCACTAAAATCCTTAAACTACCTTAATACGATTTAGTTTTTAGCGGAAAAACGAGAGTCACTTATGCTGTCAATATAGTATGGGTCCTTTGTTGGGAGTAAGTTATACTGGGCGGTTGGTTCTCTAGCGACATATTGATGATTTTTTCTAAGTAATATTTAATATTTAAAATTGGATTTTCTTCTTTTAATAAGTCTTTCTTATTAACTTCATGCGTTAATTGTATCAATTTTATGGTTATTTCTTTGAAATTAATCTTAGAGTTATTGTTGTTGTATGCCTCCCACATTGTATTATTAATTCTATGCAGAAAAGTTACATATGGATTAATTGTGATGGGACTGTCATACATCCACAAAAATGGAAAGTCATTATTGGGCAATTGATTACTCTCCATCTTCCACCCTGCTGTCCCTGCAAATTTAAGGATTTCGTCTACGCATAGTTTATGTAGTCTTGCCGCTGGCTGATCACTCGGTGAAAAGTATAGAGTGTTAGAGAAGCCTAAATTGCGTGTCGCCAATGATAGATAAGCTCCACCAGATAGACTATGTTGACGTAGTGCTATGCTTTCATTTTGCATAAAGCATGCGGCGGTGTAATTAAAGGCAATTTGGCAATTAGTGGATATTAGATCTTTAATCAATTTATGATATAAATTTGTTTTGCAGAAGATCATTTGTGTGATTTTGATATTTGTCTCTAGATCGGAGTATGTTAAAGATGAGCGAGGAAGCTCTAATAAGCGCAGTTGACGGTTGAAAAAAGTCATGCACTTTTCTTTGTCGTTGAGTGAGTCGCATTTCGCTAGATCAGATAAAAATGTTTTTCCGTCTTTATCATCTATTTTATCAAAATAAAAATGAATTGGGATGTCTTCCGCTGGATCTTTAAACGTTTGTACTTGAATACTATTTTCCGATTGACTAGTTTTCCATACAAGATACTCTCTTTTGTCATCGAGAATGCGATGTACAAAAAAACATAATATTTTTTCCATGTTGTCGCATGTACTTTCTAAATTATTATGATCATCCAAAGTTAAATTTAAATTCTTGCTATGCAATTTAAAGTTGTAAAGGCAGTCAGTGATCTCAGGAAGAGCAACAAGATCTACTCTTGCAATGGTTGATATAATGTCATAGGCACATTTAAACGCTTGACAGCAGTCAGCGAGCTGTGATTGAGTAGCTTCAGAGATACCTTCCAACGCTAGACTGCGGTTAGTGGTCTGTAATGCGCTGGTATCAACAAGTCCAGAGGAGCTAGACGCTAGAGAGTAGCCGCCTTCAGTGCGCCTGTTCGATGATGGAGTTGTTGATATGGAGAATACCTTATTAAATGGTTTAAATAATAGTACTAATTTTTTAATGAGGACAAGCTCATTTTTGTTTGGCTGTGGCAATTCTCCCTCTTTCTGTCCAAGTTGTCTCTCTCCCCATATTTTTTCTATCTCAGTGTTTAGCAGGCTATTCCAAATGAAAGATAAATTTTCTGGTGACAGGTCAGCCCACATGCAAACTATGACGGTTGGAATAAGTGCGCGTAAATGGGTAGGTACAATGGAGGGGGTGCCTGCTTCCATACTAAAAAATTCTTGTCTTCCATCCTGGTTAGCTGCGTCAATCTTAGTTGCGATTGACATGATAGTATTGCCATATATGGCAGTTTGAATTAAATTTCCTATGTATATTTCGGGTGATGTTTCATAGTAAGTCATTACTTTTTCTAGGTATTCGGCGTTAAAAATTAGATTCGAACAGATAATTCTAAGTGTCTTTACTAATTGATTTTTCTTGTCATATTCTGTTGTGAGAGTGCTCTTTTCCAGTACGTCTTTAAATACTTTGTTTCTGTTTATCATATCATAGATTAACTGACATGAGTATTGAATCTCTTGATGGATGTTAAGGAGAAAACTATCTGTTTTTGTTGGTCTAGTTTTAACCGTTCTTTCGATGACTCTTTGGATGATAGTTGTACTAGACGAATGATCTTCTGAGGTGTCTGTTTGAGGTGTGATGTTTTGTTGATTCTGTGAATATATATTAAGCGCGGTACCACTGGCGCTAATATTGCTAGTAGAAGGTGTGATGTTAGAGGCAGCACCATTGGATCTATTGTTTATGCCTATCTGTTTTGTTTCCATAATTGTTCCATTTTGTTAATATCAGTGTGTGTGGGTTATTTGATAAACTATATATTGTGGTCGACAAAAAAAAATTAATAACCTACCTACCTAACTAAGTGTGCCATTGCCTTACTTGATTGTCTTGACTAACTGAATGTTGGACAGCGATATTGATAAAAGATTCAAACTATTTTAAACATAAGTAAGAATTGCGTTATGTTTGATGGAGATTGAATTCCTATGGGTTTTCGGTGAATACACCGTTTAGAGATTTAAACAAATGGTGGTAGGGGTCTTGGAAAAGTAGCCATGCCATCTATCAGTCAGTAGCTTGTCTGAATTGCCTGAAAATATGACGCGAACCGCCATGAAAATCAGCTTTTGCATGACGGTTTTTAATGGCTACCTCTTTGTCGAATGCTGTACTGAGGAGTCTGGTTAAGCAAGAAATCGGCTTTGGCTCATATATCTGAATGCGTGATTTCATTGATGGTTAATATGCCTGTAGGCCTTGTTATCAAAGGCGTGTAGAGGTTAAGTTGGTTATTAATAAATTCACCACCTGAGTGAGTTTCTAAATGATAATGTCTCATGTTACAATCCTTGCGGTCCTTGTGTTATAAGAGTCCCCGCCATTTTTGATACATGCAAAGTCATGGATTCAGGATGTAGCGTAGGATGTTATAGGCTAACGCTCTCAGACATATCATTATGTCGTTAGTATCAAACGTTCCGGAAGGCAGGTGCTCCATGTTTAAGTCTGTTTTAAACTCACTCTGGAGTCGTATGCTTGATGATTCAAGCTGAACTGAACCTGACGCTGTTCTTTAAACGTTCGATCTTATCCTGTAGGCTTAGGAGGCTATGCTGGTTCGCAACTGTTTTCTGCTAGGCTTTGCCTCTGTGTGGGTGATTTTGACTACTTCGTTACGATTGAAGTCTAGGAAATCTCAGTGTGAATACGGTTTGAAAAAGGTGATCTGGCACTCCTTCGGTAAGTGCTATGCGTTTTCGTAAACGACACTGAAGAGATTGAATTCTAGGCAATACTTTTCAAGCGACCGTCTGACTGGCAGTTTCATGATAGAGATGAAGTGGTAGTGTTTATCATAATGATTAGATCTACTCATTTTATCTGTTTTTATTAAATGATGTATTAATGCACTATGAGAATGGGTGTTCTTATAAAAGGCAGGGTCTATGAGCGATGCGTTTTACAGCCAGCTAGCCACTCAACTGGATGAATTGAAGCATAAGGGGCTTTACAAGGAAGAGCGAATTATCATTTCACAGCAGCAAGCTGAGATCAAGGTAAGCAGTGGTGCTGAGGTTATCAATCTCTGTGCCAATAATTACTTGGGATTGGCGAATGCGCCGGAGCTGATTGAAGCAGGTAAAATCGCATTAGATAAATATGGATACGGAATGGCATCTGTCCGTTTTATCTGTGGTACCCATGCGATTCATAAGCAGCTTGAGCAACGACTATCGAATTTTCTCAGCATGGAGGATACCATCCTCTACTCCTCCTGTTTTGATGCCAATGGTGGTCTGTTTGAAACCTTGTTAGGGTCGGAAGACGCTATTATTAGTGATGCTTTGAACCATGCCAGTATTATTGATGGTATTCGTCTGAGCAAAGCGCAGCGTTACCGTTATGCTAATAATGATATGGCGAAGCTGGAAGCCTGCCTGAAGGAAGCGGATGCCAATGGTGCTCGGCACAAACTGATTGCCACGGATGGTGTGTTTTCTATGGATGGCATCATTGCCAACCTTCGTGGCATTTGCGATCTGGCTGACCACTATGGCGCGATGGTCATGGTGGATGATTGTCATGCCACCGGTTTTATTGGTGACCATGGTCGAGGCACCCATGAATACCATGATGTAATAGGGCGGGTCGATATTCTGACCGGCACCTTGGGCAAGGCGCTGGGTGGTGCTTCGGGCGGTTATGTGAGTGGTCGGGCATCACTCGTTGACTGGCTGCGAAACCGTTCTCGTCCTTATCTGTTTTCCAATACCCTCTGTCCGGTGATTGCAGCGGCTTCCATCCGAGTGCTCGACATGCTGGATGCTGGTGATGATCTGCGCCAAAAAATCAATGATAACAGTCGCTATTTCCGTAGCCAAATGGAAGCACTTGGTTTTACGCTGACAGGTAAGGATCATCCTATCGTTCCGGTCATGATTGGTGATGCTGCATTAGCAAAACGCTTTGCCGACAGAATGCTTGAAGAAGGTATTTATGTTATTAGCTTCTCCTTTCCAGTCGTGCCTGATGGCAGTGCTCGTATTAGAACACAGATGTCGGCAGCCCATGAGCGTGAACATATAGATAAAGCAGTGGCCGTTTTTGCCAAGGTCGGGCGTGAATTAGGCTTGATTTCTTAAACCGTAGACGCATTCATTACAGGTGCTAGCAATGAAAACACTGGCAAAACTCAAACCGGAAGTAGGCATCTGGATGGATGACAAGCCGATGCCAAAAATGGGCTATAACGATGTACTGATAAAAATCCGCAAGACAGCGATCTGCGGTACAGATATTCACATTTACAACTGGGATGAGTGGTCACAGAAAACGGTGCCGCTGGGGCTGACCACGGGGCATGAATTTATTGGTAATATCGTCGATATGGGCGAGGGCGTTTGCGGTTTCAGCAAAGGTGACAGAGTGTCTGGTGAAGGTCATTTGGTTTGTGGCTACTGTCGGAACTGTCGTGCCGGGAAGCTACATCTTTGTCGAAACACCCAAGGTGTGGGTGTGAATCGGCAGGGAGCTTTTGCAGAGTATCTCTGTATACCCGCAGTCAACGCTTTCCTTATTCCTGATGATATTAGTGATGATCTGGCTTCTATCTTTGATCCGTACGGCAATGCAGTCCATGCCGCATTGTCGTTTGATATGGTGGGAGAAGATGTCTTGATTACCGGTGCCGGCCCCATTGGTATCATGGCTGTTGCAATCGCCCGTCATGTGGGTGCTCGGTATGTGGTTATAACGGATGTGAATGAACACCGGCTCGAACTAGCTCGACGCATTGGTGCGACCCGTGCGATCAATGTGACCAATGAGTCCTTGGTTGGCGTCATGACAGAGCTGGGCATGACGGAAGGATTTGATGTTGGGCTGGAAATGTCCGGCAATAGCACTGCATTTGAGCAGATGCTGAAAAACATGAACCATGGCGGCCAGGTTTCGCTGCTGGGTATTCCTTCTAGCGATACGGTTATTGACTGGAATCAGATGATTTTTAAAGGGCTGGTGATTAAAGGGATTTACGGTCGTGAGATGTTCGAAACTTGGTACAAAATGGTGACGATGTTGCAGTCTGGGCTGGATATCCAGCCGGTCATTACCCATCACTTCCCCATTGATGATTATCAGAAAGCGTTTAAAGTGATGGACAGTGGTCAATCTGGGAAGGTTATTCTTGATTGGCAGTCACCGTAGCATCCTTTCCATAAAATGATATCTGATTCATCAATGGGGCTTGAGCGTTTGGTGTTGACTGTTGCATGCTCGGTTATGGTTTTTAGCTAATGTGGCGCAAGAACTCCTCTCTCGTTGACGGGTTGTTACGAAACTTTCCCAACATCACGGAAGATGTCATGGATGAATTCTGTTTTTCCACGCCACGCATCATCATGCAGAGGTGTTTGGCTTCAATCACTGTCGCGACGTCAAGTGCGCTGGTCGCTTCCATGACAGCCTCGGCAATTTGCTGCGTCAGGTTCTCCTGAATTTGTAGCCGACGGGAAAACATATCGACAATGCGGGCGAATTTGGATAGACCCAGCACTTCTCCTTTGGGCAGGTAAGCGATATGACATTTGCCAATGAAAGGGAGTAGATGGTGCTCGCATAGGGAGTAGAGTTCGATATCCTTAATGACTATCATTTCGTCATTGTGGGATTTAAACACGGCGCCGTTAATGAGCTCACTCAGCTCCTGATGATAGCCACGGGTCAGGAATTTCATGGCTTTGGCTGCGCGTTGTGGCGTGTTTTTCAGGCCGTCTCGTTCGAGATTTTCGCCCAAGGAGTGGATAATGCTGCGGTAGTGTTCGGTCAGGTTGTCAATCATTTTGAATCCGTGTGATTGGTGGACGGAAGCGGGAGCTGGGTCAGACTTATGCCTCCATCAATAGGGAGGGTGGCGCCGGTCATATAATGGTTGTCGAGCAGAAAGCGGACGGTCTGGTATATGACTGATTCACCGGGTGCGAGCCCCATGGGAGGGACTCGCAAACAACCGGATTTTGCTGCTGCCCGATCTTGGTCGTTCATAATGATCAGGTAGGGGGCTATAGCATTAACCTTGATGGTCGGAGCGAACAGGCGAGCCATGGAGGAGGTCATGCTTTCAAGCCCAGCCTTGGTGGCTGAATAAGCTGCATGTGTCGCACTGCCATGATGGGTGTTGTGATCTGTCATGTGAATAATATCAGCAGTGCCGCTATCACAGTGATTGAGCAAATGCTGTAAGCCTCGGTTGATCAGCCACGGAGCCATCATATGGACTTGAAAGAGTGAAGTCAGGGTGTTGGTATCCAAGGGGAGGGCTGGATCGGATGTGAACTCTGACGCATTATGGATGATGGCTCTCAGGCTACCAGTTTCCTGTTCAATTCGGGCAATGAACGCCAGTATATTTTCATTGCTGGAGAAGTTCGCTTTTATAGTGCGAACGCCGTTGCGTTGTAATGCCTCCAGTTCATTACTCTCATTCCGGTAGGAGATGATGACTGAGTAGCCATCACGCCTTAATGCCTGAGCATTGTAGAGGCCAATGCGTTGGGTTCCTCCTGTGATTAGCACGGGAGAGTGAGAAAATTCTGCCATTTTGCCATCATCATATTTGGTGCGATGTCGTTGTTATTGTCGAATTGTGAAGGAGAGGGAGTGTACCACAGTCATATTGATTTATGCTCTAGTAATTTCTTGACAAAGGTTGTCGCCTGTGATACGGTTTCTCGGTGCTAAAAAACGTTATCGAAGGTCTGAAAGGGATTTTATACCGACTTATGATAGGCGTCTGATTTATTGGTATGGACGTGTAAAAGTTTAAGTAGTCTCACTTTTGATGCAGCACGGCGATAATATATCGACATCACTTAATCTTCAGTCTGATGGCGTAACATGAATACCTGCTTTAATTAAGCAAAATGCTAGTGGCTAGTATTAATCAATAATAAAAAAAATGATAAATTATAACTATTTCTAAAAATAATTGTCTAACAAATAATAGATTGTCTAACGATGTGTCGTTTGATTCGTATTGATCGTAAATTATATTTAATACGGTTTCATTATTACTCCAGAGAATTAATATTCATGAATTACTATGATAGTTTACGTACGGTAACTAACGCGGTGTATGAAATAATATATCCAAATAAAAAAAATAAAACTTATCAAGATAGAATTCAGATGTTAGAAGGTGTATCTGGTAAATATATACCTGAATCTGAGCTTAATGGTTATGATGATGAGCCGGCAAACGAATCAATCACCGATCGAAAGATATCCATCGTTCGAAAGATATTATTCATCGCTCGAAAGATATTATCCATCGCTCGAAAGATATTATCGGTTTTTTCTGGCATGCTACTGGTTTTTGTAACAGTGCCTGTATGCGTGGTCGTCGGAGTAGGATTTATCTTATGTGCTCATGCCATCATTTTAAAAATGATTACTAATATAGTCTATTTTGAGGATCGATGTAGTATGAGGGTAACCGCTTTGTTTTTAGCCGCATTTCTCTTCCCCCCTGTAACGATAATGTCATTTTGTCTTTTTATTCCGACAGGCGTGGTCACAGGTGTTAGGATAGCCCGTGATCCGAGGTGTTTTTTGGATGAATTACATCAGATGAAAAAGATTAAATTACTTATCGATGATGAGTTTTATATGAATAAAAATACCTATAATTATAACAAGACTCTGTCCTCCACTGGGGAAAAAAACATGATCATGTATTAATCAGTCCAAGCACTTTCATCATGTAGTTTTCGCACCACCCACCATTTTTTCGTTTGCTCTTGATACCCCCCAGTGTCGGATAGTCGTCGCCTCTCGGTAACGAGTTAATTTATAGAGAGCCGTGGGCGGAAAGAGAAATCCATGCCCCGTTATTCAGAAGAGCGTAAGACTGCTGTACTACGAAAGATGCTACCCCCAAACAGTCAGTCAGCACCCCACTTCGCAAAGGAAGAAGGAATATCAGAGCTCACCCTCTACAATTGGCGCAACCAAGCTAAGCAACGAGGAAAGCTTGTGTCTGGCAGTGGAAAACAAACCGAAGAGTGGTCACCACAAGCAAAGTTTTCAGCGGTGGTCGAAACGGCCTCGATGAATGAACATACGTTCAGTGAATATTGTCGGAAAAAAGGGCTGTATCCAGATCAAATCAAACGCTGGAAAGAGGACTTCCTTGAGGGCTTAGCGTCAGCGGGTAAATCCAGACAGCAAATAACAAGAGTCTGCTATGGCCGCCCAAGGATAACAGAAAGCAGGACGATAGATGTGATCAGTCCTATCCAGTCAGAGAAAACTGGATTACGTTTTATAGCATTTTTGATGATGGGAGTGGCCGTCATGGTATGGTTTGTCTGCAGTCTCTACCTGTCGGGTCTCGCCTGATTATAAACGCGTTTAGTGAATATTTCAGGATATTTTATCGCCCAGTCTTTTAGGGATTGGGTAGGTGTAATATGACCTAGTGCTTTTGCGAGACTGTAAATTAGATTGTGTA
>JAGLCE010000051.1 GCA_023146365.1 Endozoicomonadaceae bacterium | reverse complement strand
GGTAATAGTTATATGTTTTTAAATAAATTGCGGACACTTCTCAGTAAAAAATTGAATCCTGAGCCTCACTCTGTGTTCTTAAGTTCGGGAACTGTGAAAGCAATCAATAAGTCACGGATTCAGGCATATTATAGGAATTAAAATCTCAGTACTCTTGATGAAGGTCGCATTAATATCATTGATGCCACACTGATAGCGGCAGTACAATCTGATTCGGGCAATAACAAAGGCGGAAAACGACACAAGACCCTGAAGCGGGTTGACGCGTTAAGAATGATAATCGGGGCAACAAGAAGGCCATCTATGGCTTTTATTTTCATACCGATGTCGATGAAGATGACTTTATTCATAGCCAAAGCGTGACACCGAGTAATGTTCACGATTCCCAAGAGCGCGACACCTTGAAGGCTCAGTATTTTGCTGGAGAGGTTAAGGCTCAAAGTATCTACTATGATATATAAAGTTGTGAGAAACCTTATATTTCAGCGGATTGTTCGAGCTTTAGCCTACGCGAAAGCAAAGCACTGTTCTTGTGATTTTCTTTGCTGATCGTCACGCTCGCAAAGATATAAGACTAGATCCTCATGATCCTCACGTTCAGTTAGTATCACCAATTTAGAGAGCTCGACATTATCTACATAACATCCATTTTCGAGCAAAAATTGCACTATTTCAACAGGTCGGTCACATGAGATAGCTAGCATCACAAGGTTAGCTTCGTTGTTACCCACAGCGTCCCTCTGCTTCATTGCCTTACAAAAAGTACTTCCATGATTAACTATAAAATATTTAATTATCTCCAAAGACCCATGGGAGACAGCTAGATGGAGAAGGCTTTTCACATCAGAAGTGCAGACAGAAAGATCAGCCTTATTGTCAATCAACAACTGAACTAGTTCTAAATTTGAATGTTCGATGGCTAAGAAAAGAAGGTGCTTCTTTAGATCACCTCCAACATTAACAATGTTATTAATCATTTCGTTGGATCCTTCATTGTCAAGCAAGCACTTGACAATAGCAATATCATTATTTTCAACAGCCATGAAAAGAGCAAAATCACTATCTCTAAAAGTCATAAGTTTAGCGTTAACGCCTTTTTCCAAAAATAGTTGCACCAAGGGCAAACTACGTTGCTCGACGGCCATCATAAGAAGAGTGTTTTCATATTTTCCTATCGTCTGATGAATATTAGCTCCGTGTTTGATCAACAGATTGATTATATCAATAGAATCACTATTCTCATTAACCTTCTTGACCGCCACTTGGAGAGGGCTGACACAATAATTATTTGTAAAATTAATGCTATTTAAAATATTGTTAGATGTATGGTTTAACATGCATTCAACTATCTCCTTTTTTCCTGATTCAACAGCGAAATATAGAGATGTGTTACCCATTCTATTTTTATGATTCATATCAAAGCCATTATTGATCAAGTATTTGATCATTTCAATATTCCCATGAATAACGGCCACACTTAGGAGTGAATTATCATCATCATCATAGCTATTATTTATAGGCAGATCAATATTAGCTAACATCCAGCCAAGCACATTTATAGAATTATTTTCAACGGCCAGTTTAAATAGAGTTACTTTAATCATGTCCTCTTTAAACAATATAAACTTTCTGGACAATAATTCAACCATATCCACATTATCATTGGCGACGGCAATATCTAATGGAGTATTACCATCGGCATTTTTTTTCACTCTGCAGCCATTCATATTATTGAGATCATTGAGACCGAATATATATTCAGCCATACCTAAATTTCCGGAGATAACAGCCAGATGTTCAAGAGAATCAATAGACAAATCAAGTTGGTTAATATCTAGTTTATTTTGATCTACTATCGACTTAACTAATTTTAAATCACCTCGTAATACAGCCATCAGCATAGGATTCTTAGTACTATAATAACTTTTTTTATCTCTCAGTAATTTCATCTCATTACTTTGAATATTCTCTGTAGTTTCCTCTGCAGTGTCCTTTTGAGTTTGCTCTGTAGTTTGCTCTGTAGTTTGCTCTGTAGTTTTCTTTTGAGTTTTCTCTGTAGTTTGCTCTGCAGTTTTCTTTTGAGTTTTCTCTGCAGTTTTCTTTTGAGTTTCCTCTGCAGTTTTCTTTTGAGTTTCCTCTGCAGTTTCCTTTTGAGTTTGCTCTGTAGCTGTAGTTTCCTTTGAATTGCATTTAAGTGACACTGTTCTAGTACTAATCTTACGATTAGCAGTGTTATTTTCAGCACTCATACTTTCTACGAGATTCTTTAAGTATTCACTGACATCAACATAAAATCCTCTAAATATAGCTATAAAAGTCTTCTTGTCACGACAATAAGCAAAAACCCTAATACGCTGACAAACTGTCAGATCCATGCCATATTTTTTTTGATCCATAATACTAAAACCTCTACCCATTGATTATTGTACAAAAATTACATACGTCGAAACCATTGCAAAAATACGGAATTACATTTCGAAGCGACACCTCATACAGTTATGACTTGTTTTTAAATACAAAGTTCAATCTGTTTGCCATTTTAATAATTAACCGGCCCTGAAAAACTCGAAACGTACTTATTATTAATATAAAAATTAATTTATGGCACGGTATTTTCAACCGTATGTGTTAAGCCATTACCACATTTTCTGGTCGAAAAACAAATAAACATGCGCCCAAATATCTCAAGACACTCCTCAACTCAGTTTTTTACATCCCCAGTCAGCTTGATTACGATCCATTACTAGAAACTGGGAATAACGATAAGTTGGGCAGCATTGGAATAACAACTTTCCGTGCATTACAGCGATTAAGGGCTAGCGGCAAATCCCATTATGAGATAATAACAGGAAGCTATTGATAAAGGGGTCTGATCTAATAGATGCTTATGTACAAGTTGCTACGGCATTGAGAAACATGCTAATTCGTGTAGATTTTGTTTAACTGACCAGGTTAAATGTAATCTGCCAAGCGACCTTCAAATTCGATCATGCATCTATTCAGTGCCAATTTCCAATGCCTAATCGATATTATTCATTTTTTAGAGGTGCCTTGAACAGCCATGGAGATGACTTTTTTGGCGGGATCCTGCTGAATTCAAGCAATAAGTGATCACCAATCTGACAACCACTTCAATCAGAGCCTCCTTAGCTAGAGTCGTCAAAACGACCACCGATTGATAATCTGTTATTGCACTTTCGGTTACTGTTTACGTTGATAGACCGTGGAAAAATAGACTTTTTGCTCGCTACCCGCAACAAGATCAACCGTCAGAGCACCATCCTCTGCCAGCTCCACACCCTTGAGCTGATCAATCTTTAGTAGATCACGATCTTCATCCGTGATTCTCAACTGCACGACCTCTGTCTTCCGATTCCTAATAATCAGTTGCCAAGAGACAATTAGCTGATTGACCTGTTGCCGTACATCCAGCCGAGTACGCTCCAATTCGATGGTGTAAGCCTCCCCTTGCCCCAATAACACTTGCGAACCAGCAGCCGATTGCTCAAGCACACTCTCACCGATCATAAACAGGCGTCCACTCCTGCTTTCGTTAAATACCCGCACACGACCAGCAGGCAGATCGGCTGGGGCGGTGAAACGGATCATCTGAACTGGGTGCCCTAGAACGGGTCGGTTACCCGGTTGTGACTGACCATAAAACCGATACTGATAATAGTGCCCACCATTGAGGTTATCTATCACGGATAAACGGACTTTTTTGCGGCTTTTGGGCGGCAGATCATGCTTTCCCGGCACCGCCGTAAAATAGATGTCACCTCGAGACTGAGACTGGCTCTCTCTCGTCTGTATGGTCGCAGAACGACTGTGCGCCAGCATCATCTGAGGGACAGAACGGCTATCACCCGACGCTAGCTGTATCATTGCCTGCCGATAATCACTATCAGAATTGTTGACCAATAAGGCATCATGGATCAGAGTCATGCTTTTTTCAGTGCTACTGCTGGTAGTTAGCTGATACCATATCTGATATCCCAAATTCTTATTTATGTAAAAAAGGGAGACTACATCTGCTGGTTTGTCGAGACTGAAGCCAGTTGTAATGGGCGGAGACCAGCGCTGGCTACCGAGTTGTTTCCGATCAATGCTGCGGATCATGATAGCATTATTATCGTCTGAAAAGACCTCTTGACGCCCAGACGCCCACTGCAAGATCCCCGTACTATTACGCCAGTAGACCAGCTTTCCTGAGCTCGGTGCCTCCACACCGCTGCGGTAGACCTCCACATTACTGCCCAGCATGCCAGCGATTAACTGATCACGATTTTCCGGCGGCTCAAACCAGCTGATGCTGTCGGCATAGTGATTGCCAGATTCACCCTCGGTCCAGAGCTGCAGACTGTCCATCTGCCAAGAAAAGTAATCCGGACATAATAACAACTGACTTTGACCCGATGGTAGGCGGATCGGTACGGCCTGCTCCGCAACCCCTTGGTCGGTATAGAGCATTAACTGTGTCTCTGTGGCGTCACCGCTTGGATCAAGCCGTACCGATTCCGCAGCAGTGACACTGCCCGATAGCAACATGACAGCCACCACTAAGGAGAAAAAGGTTTCACGACAGATCATGAGACTGTTTCCGTTGGTTAACGACTGCTCCAAGTATCCACTTTCAACTACATGACCGCAACTTTTCGCCGCTTCAGTATGAAACCATCACAACGGCATGGTTACCAGCATCGTCAATCCGATGGCTGGGATGACACCTTATATCGGCACGCCTCCTCTGCGTTTTAATCATAGAGCTTGATGCTTATTGCAATCCATTTTCACCGGTTGCTATCTTCAATAAATGAAGATAATGTGTGAGCATTTATATGAGGATTAACAACTATACTGCTGGCCAATTCACAGCGTAAAACTTAGACTATAAGCTCGCAAAGTTCACCCATGGTACGGGAAGAGTGCTGAGTTCTACTGTCGCTGTAATGAGAGGCTTGCAGACAAAAATAGACGCAACGGTTAGAAAAAATGGAGGTATTGGGAGCTTGGTCAACATCGATAATCGTCTTTTAAAGACTCAGCTCTTTCGATGAGCCTTACTTTTTTGGATGCATTGTATTCAGTATCTCTACTCATATTTCTAAGGAATATTGTCATGCTAGATCACTCGTTAAACCGATCCTGTGCGGTCAGCTTTTCTATCGCAACTCTACTGATAGCTACCCCATTGCTGGCTCTAGAAGAGATTCCGACTGAAAGTGGTTTGAGCGGTTTTATTAGCGCTGGAGCAGCGACTACTCGCCTGAAAAGCAATATGATTTCCGGCGGTGATGATTTTGACCTGGAGTTGATCCACTCTCATAACAGCAGTCCCGATTCAGACACCCACACCAAGCCATCTATTAACGGCAAGGTTGCCTACACATGGGCCGACAGCAAGACTCAGGTATTTCTGGGCACTAATATGGAAGACTATCTGCGTTATGATCTAAGCACTGAACTCGGCGTGCGCCAAGCCCTTGAAGGTAACGATATTCTCAACGCCAGCTTTTTGTTTTCGGCCATGCCGGGCAAGACATGGCGTGATCCCTACCAAACGGGCACCAAGCGCAGCGATACCAATCGCAACAGTAGTGGCCTCAAGCTGGCTTGGGAAAATATCGCAGACAGTGATGTAAGCGTTACTTTAAAGCACCGTAAAATTGATCTCGACAATGAGCGCAGTGGTATAGATTCAGCTTTCACCGTCGCTGAGCAAAAATTACTGGAACGTGAAGGGGAACAAACCAGCCTTAAAATTCAATACGAATACAATATGGGTGACGGGCATTTTTTAGTTCCCTCTTACACCTACACCGATTTTGATCTGGACGGTAAAGCGATGGCCAACAAGGAGCATCTGTTACAGCTGTCCCACGCCTACTTTGGTGAACAGTGGCAGTTTGTTACTAACGTCGCTTTCGGCCAGACTGATCACGATAAGCGTAACCCGATCTACACCAAAACCCAAGAGGACGACATCTACGGCCTAAGCTTTACCGCTTTCTATTCTCAACCTTTCAGTCTTGAAAATACGCGTGCTATGGCCAGTTTTGCGACCTACCGTTCAAGCTCGAACATCAATTTTTATGATAGCAATATCTCCATGGCGAATTTGGGTCTGATGTATATTTTTTAAATTGAATTATGATGGCGCATTCGATCCTTACATTAAGGGTTATTTGTCATTGGGTTGTAACTACGCTGTTTATTCACTAGTACGGAGCAAGTAAGATGAACAGTTATTTGAAAAAAACTCTATTGGGTGTGGGTGTCTGCTGGTTTATTACTCCTTGCTACGCAACGCAAACGGAACCTGTAAAACCGACAAAGCCCAAGATCACCAGCATCAACAACTTTAAAAATGGCGTGCCAGGTGGCATGGAGCAGCACAGCATAGATCTCAAGGCTGTCATAAAAAACATCAATCGCCACACTCGAGAGATCATCATAGAAGATGAGCTGGGCGTTCGGCGTGCTGTGATTGTACCCACCGGTCTCCATAACATCGCAAAGCTCAATCAGGGCGACAAGCTATCTCTAACCCTGATCGAGGAGCTAGTGGTCGATATGAATCCCAACACGGTACCACAGGAAGGTGTGCTCACGCGTACGGTGATAAGCTCTAACAAGCAGCAGAGTAAGTCCCAAATCATTTTCGCTGATCAGATATCGATTAGAGCAAAGGTTAAAGCGATTGATCTCAAGGCGCACACAGCGACGCTGATCTTTTCTGATAACAGCAGCCGTACTGTCAAGGTGCGTAAAGATGTGGCTCTTAAAAAAGAACAAATCGGTAAGGAGCTAACTATCAACACCACCAAGGCGGCGGTGTTATCGGTGAAAAAGCTGTAAATATTTTCTGCCAATACATTAAAGTAGAGACTCACAGCCGTGCGTCTCTACATGCGAACCATCACCATGAACCCGTAAGCTATTGATTTTATCTAAAAACCCACCAATCAATCGCTTGATGATTAATTTAGAATATTGCTCTCCAACCTTCCAGCTCATAATCTGGTGTTAAAAACTTGATATCCACCTCTACCATTGAATCAATTTTTTAATGAACTATTGAATAAACATAGACGCTAATAAGCCAAGGCTTTTAAAAAGCTCAAAAACTAAGCACTGGCTTTTAAAAAGCTCAAAACCAATTCTAGATTATTTAGCAAAGTAAGGAAAATTTATGTTTGTAACTTCAACAGCCAGCCCTACATCAATCACTAAGCCTCAGACTACCACGCCTTCAAATTCGCCTCGTCATGAGTCGCCTTTTCGCACTATTGAACCAGTCCATACGGAAGATCATCGTCCTTGCTATTCACATTCTAGCAAGCTTTCCGATCAAGATATATTGTCTAGGTTTCTAAAAGCAAAGGAATTAAAGGCATCAGCAGTCAGTCAAGCCTCGAGTTCCATTGAGAAAGAGTCGAGTCAGCTTTCTATTAGCCAACCCTTCCTTCCTAACAAAAAACAAACTTGCCACACAATATTAAACATGGATGATAAATTAAATCAGCCTACAAAGGTTAGCGGCACATCAATTTTACATACTCCCCCAATCTATATATGCCAAAAATGTAACAAACAATTTAAATATCCAGGCCCTTATTTACATCACTGTAATAATCACGTCTGCAACAAAAAAACCGCTCGAGATACATATGATAAATATGAATGCGACATCTGCCACGCGGTATTGTCAACACGTTACAATTTTAACGAGCACATAACAAAACACACAGATAGAAAACATTATCAATGCGCAGTATGCAACAAAAAATATATCAGTCAAAGAACCATGAAAACACACACCAAAACATTCCATAGTACCCCGAAGCTAATTAAACATAGTACCAAGAAGACAATTAAAAAGGATAAAACTGATGATGAAATAAAGTTTAAAAATAACCCATCTGGAAGTTCTACTACCGACACCTTATTCTTATGCTCCAAACCAGGTTGCTGCAAATTATTCGAAAAAAAGAGTCAATTCGATGAGCATATGTCGAAACACCAAAAATATTCTCTCCATGCATGTTCACAGTGTTCTAAAAGCTATGCTCGGTTCCATGGTCTTAAAAGACACTTAAAAACAAAGCACAACACTACGCCTCCCTCTGACACTGCAAACTCGGGGGGGGCTACCTTCAAAGATGGAAAGACACCACAGATTTCAACCGCCACCAGCCATTAATCCTGAATCCGTGACATCAAGGAAAAAATAATTGCCTTAACCCCAGATAACACAAGGCCTAAGAGGTAAAACAGATCCATCTGAGTATTTCACTTGCAGGGTGAGTTTTGCTTCTCAGAACTCGAAAAAATAATTCATACCCTTTTTGAAGCAGGTTGTTGACAGGGCAAAGCGCATCAGCGAGGCTCCAATCCTGTTAAGACTTAGTGGTCATGAATCCGATTTTTTACATCCTCAGTCAGCTTGATTACGACCCATTACCAGGCACTGGAAAAAACGATAAGCTGGTCAACTTTGGAATAAAAATTTTCCGTGCATTACAGCGATCAAGGCCAAGCAGCTCAACACAGGCAATCAAGATATCTTTCACTCCTCAGTTTTGCAGTTTTGTGAGTACGCTTAGCCAGAATTTAGCACCTTTATTTTCTGAAATCCATCAGCCAAAAAGTGCTTTATTCCCTTCCATACTGGCTCTCAAGACTCAATAAATAGCTTGGTTAATCACCCGTTTCTTTTGGCGTATTTCTATCACAATAAAGGATAGGATACACCTCGTCCAGCGATCGAAACTGCCATTCAACGACTTTCTCAATCACCGCATCGGTCACTTTATAATTGAGTGAAACGGATACATCAGCACCATAGAGCTCCTTGAAAGTACCGACAATTTCCCACGTAGTCATGCCTTGAGCATAAAGAGATAAAATTTTGTCATCCATAGAAGTGAAACGTATGGGGTCTCTTTTAACGATTAGAGGTTCAAAATCCTCGTGACGACTCCAGCGGGGTATCGAGCTCTAATTGCCCGTCTTCGGTGCGCAGAGTTTTACGGGAACCACGGTTACGGCTATTTTTTAAATCAGGCTGTGCGTTCTTCGCTCATGATATTTTTTGCTTTAAGCTAACGATTAATCTCCACCAACAAGTTATCCCGCAACCCGCAAATAGTACTCGACCAGTCGTGTTGGAAACCGCCCCAAGTGGAGGCTTCGGAAACTTCTCCACCGAGTTCAAGGTTAAAAAACTCGCGAAACAGCAGCTCTCTACATAAGCACTGAGACAATGGCATATCGGACAAGCGATACCATGCCCCAAGTAATAAGGCCCAAAACAAAGTCAGAAGAGGGTAGCTGGAGCGACCTGTTTTAGAAGCGTAGATTGAGAAGAACAGCTTTCCAATATATGATCATTTCAACAACACTTCCGTATCATCGAAGCTACGAAGAATTGGATAATTTAGATCAGTGGCTAAGACGAAAAGTTTGGGCTGTGCTGTGAAAATTTTCTTGCCTCCCGATATTTTACCAGAATATACTGAGGCCTCACTAAAATAATCGGGAACTTTTTTCGAACACAGGAATCCAAATTCATGTAAGGTCTGATAAAGCTCACTGAGAGTTCAATAGAGATTCATCTTACTATAACCAGTTATTTTAATTACGTAATTTTATATAACCACCAAGGTGTCCTTATGGCGATTGAATATATAGAAAGTAAACACTGTTTTAAATTAAGCTTTAATGACGCATTCACGTATGTAAAGGAGCATGGCGGGAGTACGATAGAAGCTGTCATAGCTTGGATGTTCAAAAGGACTGTAACAAAAATTGTAGCCCAAGCTTATGTGTCACATACACCTATGACCACGCTTAGTAAACAGTTCGGTACTCTCTTATCGGCGAGAACAACAAAATCAACTACCGAAATCCCTTCAAAAACTACCGAAATCCCTTCAAATGATGGGATTAACTTAAATTCACTCAAAATACAGAAACATGAGCTAAAACAAAAACATGACGCCGCTCTCAAAACAATACAAGATTTAAAAGATAGTCAAGCTAGTACGGAATTCATCACATCATCCTTAAACACTCAACTTTCATCAAAAAAATCAGAATTGTCTAACTCAGATAAGTCGAACAAAAATGGCATTAAGAGTAAAGAACTCTGCGATAAGTTAAGCCATCTCAGTAAAGAAAAAGATAGGCTTCTTAATGCTTTATCAAAGCAGGCGGCAGATAAATTATCTGACAATAATCCGAACATTGCTGATCTATCTAACCTGAATCGCCCAACGAAATTGGCCGACAAAATTAATGACATTTATGGTAATCAATGGGCCGATGCACTTGGGGGTGCAATGGATGATTTAGAGACAACTACTCAGTCAAAACAGATTTTAGAAGCTGCTGAACAACCATTCATAACTCATATCATGGATGCGATGAAAGCAGCAGATAAAAAAGTAAAATGTTATATCAATGATCAGAAATATAAACAGGACAATACAAAAATCAATCTATTAAAAACAGCAATTGATAATAAAGACCATAATAAAGACATTACTCATAATGACTTAATTATATGGACAGACTCAATATTACAGATAGGCAAATATTTAAATAATAACCCCAATAAACTTACAGAAATTATAGATTTAATCACAAATAATGTGATAGAAGAAGGAAATTATAAAATCCCTCTGACTGCATTAAAACAGTTTGTATCTTCTCTCGTCAATTCAATGATTTTCATGAACTTGAACAGCCCCCCTGTAGTATTCGTGTGGCCATCACCAGGTGACAAATTTAATAAAGATTGTTGCAAAGAGTATACAAAAAAAGGAGGTATTATTGATTACGTTACATGGCCCGCACTCTACTTATACCTTGATGGTCCATTGTTAAATAAAGCGACTACTCAATGTCGTGAATCTTAATCCGAGACTTCTTGATTACTTGCACGGTTTCCGTACTTAAGAACACTGAATGAGGCTCAGGATTCAACTTTTAACTGAGAATTGTCCGTAATTTATTTAAAAACATATAAACATTACCGACAGAACTGGTTTATAAAGGCTTTTTCTACTTTTCAGAACACAGAATACGATTGCCTTCGGTGAAGGCCTTTATTATCTTGTTCTGGAGAGTTGTCTGCCGAGCTATGCTCAACTGGAATTTAAAACGCTGTCGTAGCTGGCGATCCATTATCCGAACGATTGGACGACTAGATTAGCTTATGACTAGCTAGTCTGACACAGAGTTTTAAACACCCTCCCATAATCAATTTTCTAAAATACACAAGCTCCACATAAAGATGCACTAATACTACATGAATATTTAATCTATCAGCAATGCTGGGTCGATAATATACTTTATAATAGTGTAATTATTTAAATTCACTAAAAGTTAAACTTCACTATTTCCAACTAGGATCGTAACCTTTTATTTATTTGTTATTAATATGCTATGTACGGGACAAAACTTGAAGCAGAGTTTGGAAGTCTATCTGATAATTTTTTGAACATCCATTTTTCAACACTCTACGAAGCATATCTAGTCCTAGTCTGAATAGAGACTTGGCTGGACGCAAATGTTTATTCAAAGG
>JAGLCE010000050.1 GCA_023146365.1 Endozoicomonadaceae bacterium | reverse complement strand
ATCAAACACCCAGTAAATGCCAAAGAAAAAAGGCCCATTAACGTGTCCATACGGTCTAGATCCGTCATATGAGTAGACTCAAGATCAAAACCGCGACTTTTTAGGCACACAAATAGAGTTTCTATCGACCAGCGCTTATAGTAATCCTCAATCATTGTGCTTGGCTTTTGGGTTGCCACAACCATCAAAAGCCCCTTTGTTGTGCGTCTTGCGGCTTAGGACTCTCTCCATGATGGCAATGCGTTCTTCCGAATTTGAGTTGCCACCACTTTTATCAAGACAAGTCCAAACTATAGGAATAAACGTGCCTTGCCATGCAATAGACACCACCAGATAATTAATGTGTTTACTGCCATATTTTTGATTCTCGTCAATGAATCATCGTGTATCCATTACCTCGTTCTCATGCATCTGTATAGGCATTATGTGGCGGAACAAGATTGTTACCGCCAATAATAGTCTTGTCTTTTTGATGACCTCATCGCTTCTCTTGTGGGCTTTAGCTGCACTCCGGCGCTGCTGGTTAGCGTGGTTGCGCGCAATTTCAGCGCAATAGGCTTTAGGCGAGTAGCGCTTAAGATGATCTTATTCGAGCGAGCTTTTTGGCAACCTATTGCGCAGAGTAATCGAGTTCGTCGAGGGTCTTAATCTGGTATCGTTCCGTCAGAGTTAGCTGGTTGTACAGGGGATCACCTAGTTATTTGCGTGAGAACTCGTAACAGTCTACGACCAGCTAACTTTCCCGTCTATCAACAAGTGTATCGGTTATGTTGGAAATCCAGGAAAAAATTCAGAAGGGTCGATGAAAGCCCAAGAGCCAGAAAACAGAACCTGCTTAGCGTAAAGTCATGAGAGCGTTTAGAGGGCTCTCTCAATAAAGCATCTATCCAGAAGGGTTCAATGCGCAGGCAGATAGAGAATGATTCAGCGTAAATCAACTATTCAGCTATATTAGCAATAGAGAAAGGAACTACCCACTAACAAATCGCTGAATTGACGGGAACCAATCTCGAAAGCGATCTGACAATACGGACAGAAATGAAAAAAGCCATGCCTCATACGATTATCATTGCCGAAGACCACCCATTGTTTCGTACAGCCCTTCAGTCGGCGCTTAACCAGCTGCTGGACGATGTGCGGATCATTGAAACTGATAGCATTGCCACCCTGCAGCAGGCTTTGGCCGAAACACCTGATCCGGATCTGGTGCTACTGGATTTCCATGTACCCGGTGCTCATGGCTTCTCTGGCTTGTTATTTTTGATTGGCCACTACCCAAAGGTACCCGTGCTGGTTGTTTCTGCAAGAGAAGAAGATACGATAATTTTGAAAGCTCTGAGTTATGGTGCGTCCGGTTTTATTCCGAAATCCACTCCATTGAACATCATAAAGATAGCCATTCAGCAGGTACTGGAGGGCAAACAGTGGGTACCTGATCATATCGATATGACTCAGAATATCGATCAGGTCAGCAGTGATATAGAGAAGAGGATCGCCTCCATGACCCCTCAGCAGTTTCGGGTGCTTGGCATGATCAGCGAAGGAATGCTGAACAAACAAATTGCCTTTGATCTCAATGTCTCGGAGGCTACTATCAAAGCGCATGTCACTGCTATTTTTAAGAAGCTTGGCGTGCGTAGCCGAACTCAAGCTGTTATTGCCCTGCAACAACTAAAAGTAGATTCTGAAGAATCGAATAATTTCCCTGATAACCCAGAGTCTGAAATGCCAAAGGGTTCGGGTAACGTGCCTCCGTCGCCAGAGCTCTAGCCTGCGTGCTGTTCATCGAGTTTTCCTGTCGATCATACTGATCATTCCGCACGATCGACGTTATAATCTACTTTGTCGTTCGTGGGAGCGTGTATTGGATGAAAGTAATAATGGCTTGATACGCCAATACCTTCCGAAAGGAATGAAATTGGACAAGGTAGCAGACGAAGAGGTAAGCTTGATTCAAAATAAGCTCAACAACAGACCCAGAAAGTTTCTCAACTATAAAACACCTAATGAAGTATACGAAGCTATGCGTTTAGCTGCATAATCACACGGTGTCGCACTGATGGCTGAAATTCGCACAAGTAAAAAACGAAACTTTTAACTTTAATTATTGTCTTAGTAATAGGCGAGCAATTATTTTTTGTTCCTATACACTAATTTTTAGTAAATGATAAGAAATAGAGAGCCAGATATCAATAACATATATTGGGGTAGGGGTAGGGGTATGGCACGAATACTGTCAATCTAGAAAGACATACTTTAAGATAAACATCTTTTCTTATAACTAGAAATTTTAAACATGAAAAGAAACTGTTTTTGTAAGATAATCTAGCATATTATTAATAGGTTTTTTACGAAAACAGTAATGTAGACTGGAACCATAATATGTCAATCGACTTTAACGGAAATAACCAATACCATCTAAGATGGACTCACGCATTTCGTTTTTCGATAGATACAGACAAAGGGCCTCTAAAATACTGTAGAGCAGTGCTTTATTTTTTCTTTGGAAGAAAAGTAGCTAAAAGGACACTTGAGAATTACATGGGAAACTTTAGTGAAGGTTCCCTTGCAAAGTATGTACACAAGATAAAACTATTTGAAAGAACCATTCAAAATATCGACCCAGGAGTCGTTACCCACATAAAGCCCCAACAAACTGAGAGCGATAAACCAGAAGACACAGCTAATAAGCATGTCAACCCGACCTTACCACAAGTACCACCCACTCCTTCTACAGTAGATACTACAAAACACCGAGAAACAGTACCTTATCCATTGAACGTTAAAAATGAAGATTTCAACTTCACTCTCACTTTAAAATCACCACCTAAGCAACCTCCACCTACTCCCAATCCATCACACACGACAATCCAATCGCCTGAGCTAAAATTTACACAATGGATACCGGTCGCCAAGGAACTGGAGTCAAATCCAGCATCGAATCCTAATCAAGTTGTTGTTCTAGATAAAAATAAATATTGTATAAACTCACCACCGAAAATAACAAGTGAACAAAATGAGCATACTACGATTTTAGGTCATCAGCCTGAGTCCCTTCAATATGGTGTTAATATTGATCTTAGTATAGATACGGCCGTAGACGTAGAGACTGGCATTGATACGAGTTGCGATATTCAAACTGAAATTGCTTCTGCGTCAAAGGACGTCTTTTCCGCAATCGGCATCGCAGCTAACCGTTTTAAAGAAAAACTAAAAACGTGGCAGGATTTTGTGGAAAAGGATTCAGATGAAATCAAAAAATATAGGGAGCAAATGGAAAATGCAGAGAATCGGTTTAATAAAAAAGAGTTTGACGCTCTCTCCGAACTTCATCTCATAGGGACAATGCAATACGGTCCTCCGAAAAACTTCAAAGTGTTCGTTAGCGAAGATGCCGCAGAAAAATATCATGAGTTATACTGCAATGCCACGCCGGTTAAAGGCTACCAGCTTGGACAAAAACGTACTATTTGTAATAGCAGAGAAGCACGGCATAATGGATCAGACGATAATGAATTAAGTGTCAATATGAAAATTAAATATCTCTCTGATACCACAGAGCAAATGTGTTTTGACAATGTTATCGCTGGATTTGTTCTCATTCAGAATGAAAGTGACCCTAGCAAAGTTTATATTTGTTTCGATAAAAATTATTGCCACCCTAACAGTAAAATATTACCCGTGGTAAAAACGGCTACTTGTACAGAAAGCATTATTGGCCTAGTACCAGACTTCGACATAATAGAAGAAAGTAATAAAAAACAGCCAGAACTCATTGTGAAAGGTGAAAACAATTATAGTTATCAAAACCCACCCACTAATATTCCTCTTGAATTACAAAAACAACTGAAGAGTTATAGTGATGATATCACTAATTTATGGATTAATAGAGATGCGGTTCAAAAAGTAAAGCTGAATGACCCATCATGGGACTACGGAATGCATCCATTTCAAAAACTCGCTAATAAGGATGTATGCTTAATCGGCGACTTTAATGGCAAAGAGGCACTGTTTCCCACAAGGGATAACGTTAATGATTCATCATTAGAATACATCTGTAGACCTAACTTAAACTTTAAAACCTATGAAAGCTTAATGTATAAAGACCATAAAAAAATAAGTGAAATGGCAAAAATAACAGAAACACATCTCAAAAAAATTATCGAAAAACATTTCCCCGAACTCACCGACAGGGTTGACTCACTATTATCTGAAAAACGAATTCAAAAAGGCCTAATGTGGACAGATGAAAATGGAAATGATAGTAGTCACTACTGTAAAGCTCTAAATGAAGCAAGTTCAACTTCAGGCTGTGCGCTAAGGAGGTACCTGATTGGACGACGCCTCATTGATATCTTGATTGCCTTATCGCAACGATCAGATGTAATGACTGAGTTAAAAGAGCACCTTGATTTAATTCTTTCTATGGATGAAGTTCAGACCGAGCTATGTACGGATGATTATGAAGCATTTTATGAAGATCCAACAGGCAATAAGGAAGAAGGGCTAAGCTCCGCAACACCTAAACCTGCTATCCCAGTCATCAGAGACAATCTTGCTATGGGAGGTTTGGTTTTAAAACCCTTCGTTCATTCAGAAACACAAAAAACCGCCAACGTCGCTCGTCACGAACTGGGTGACCTGGGTTATTTGGAAGTGACAGAGAATGGCTCAACCAAAGGTTATGGTGCCTATGATTATATGTCTGTAGCGGTATGCGCCGTGGACAATCCAAATAAATGGATACCGATGAGTTATAACTATCATACCGATTCGCTCATTCCACAATCGTACAATGACTTCGGACGACATTTTGCTAGTCAAAATGACCTACACCTAGCAGGTATGACATATAGAGACTATTTGGTTGAAGCAAAAAAACTTCAGTGCAGAGTCTTAGTGAAAGATAAAACAGCCTGCAAACGCCCACAAAGAGTTAAAACTAAAAGCACCAATGATTTATTTGGAGTCGGCGGCCTCAACATCATGTCTTGGCCCGCAATGCGACATTGCGCAATAGAAACAGATGGGGATGGCACTCGCTGGAAGGCGCGCCTGCAGGAAGAAACCGCTCTGCTCAAACGATACAAAGCACTTACTCCAAGAGGGCGAGCCATGGCATTGGAGCTGGCTCTTTCTACTTCAAACGCTAAAAAACAACCCTATGTTGATCCTCAAAAAATCAGATTTGCGCTGGATTCAGCTATCTATATGATTGAAGTCGCTATCCATGCCGCTGGTGGTAATGAGGACGTAGCTTCACAGCTTATTGTGCCGATACGGCACATGGCTCATATTCACATGCCAGGTGGCAGGATGACTGCAATGCAACAGGGTAGTTTAGAAAGTCGAAACGAAACCATGACGAATTATATCAAAGCTCATAAGGATCCTGGTGAAGCATTAATAAGCCTACGTAAGAAGCTAATCATGGATCCTTCTGCCTCTTTTTTGAAAAACGGCCTACTCGAAAAAGAGACTGAGTTTTTATCAACAAGACCTAATACTTTTTTAACCCAGGAGATGTTACTCCATGAAAAGTCGAGCCCAGCTTTCATAAACAAAGGTGAAGTAGATCCATTCTATAAAAATAAAAACCAGCTTGCATTGGATGCAGAAATCAGACAATCATCTGAAAGTGGTCATATCGATATCACTCACTACGTTTATAGATATAATAAAGAGGAAGACAAACAGAAATGTGAAATCCAGTCAAAACTGGACGGAATAGCTAACCAATCTACACTCGGCGCTGTATCTGCTGGTTGCAAGCCTCGCGACATACATCTTAGCAAAATTCAAGGTAGTGACGATATAGTTAAAATGATGGAATGCCAATATCTCGATAAAGATAAAGCGGATAGAGTGTGTGGACTACCAGCAGACGATTCCCTTTCAAATCTGGACACCTTGTTTAACTTGAACTTATCGAGAATGAAACAAAACGCTGAGTCAATTATGCTAAAAGACACAAAGACAGATGCAAAAATATTATATGATCTGACGAAAGAACCAGAAAATGAATTCAACATCCAACCTCACTGCAATGCACAAACTATAGTAGGTCCGCCATCGATAAATATGTGTAAGATGGAAATCGAAGTCAGTGAGGATATCTCATGCTACGCAGTTATAGAAGGAAAAGAGAAAACAAAGAAGCTTGAAATAGTTGCTTCACAAATAACCGGTGCGTTGCCTATCGCAGTTTCCAGTGACGATGACCTATCTCGTGTCATGGCTATTAGTTGTGCCAAAGCGATCGCACTCAGAGCACTATCAACGACCAATTATAGACCTGAAGCACATACGTGCGCAGAGGGCATTCATTCAATGACTAGCTCGGATCTTTTTCAAAACCTTCCAGAAAACACTCAATTTGATGCACTTCGCTATACAACAGCCGCATTAACACAAAATGATTGTCAGGTTGAAAATCAGGGCGACTTTTCGTTATGGAATATACTGGCTAATGGAGAGTGTGCCTTACCCAAAGAAGCACAAAGTTTCCATGAAAAAGAAAAAAAACTTCAAGCAAAGATCAAAACTCTTTCTGAAATCATCCAACATATAGATGATTTTAACGGAGACAGCGGCTTGCACACAGCATATATGCGTGCCTTACATGAAAATAAATTAGACAAAGCAAAAGAAATCACATCTACACCTGAATATAAAAAACATATGCAATTTTTTAATGATACATTTGATGGCTTCAATATTGATGAAACCAATGTAGAAGATATTTTGGGCATCGGCGATACAGAGGGTAAATCAAATATAACGTGGTTAGGCACAAAGCTCTACCCAGAACTTTCTCCAGGAATAAAAAAAGAAAAGAAATTTAAATGTCCGTTATCCGATGAAGTCAAAAAAGCCAACTTGAAATTTGATATTGTAGGAAACCAGAAATGTGGCTTGCTTGATCGATTAGTTTACTATAAAAAGGAACTAAATCTCTTAGAGAGCCATAACACAGAGACTCGACTGAAACCGCACCAAGATTTCCCTTCTAATGAGATTACTAGACTATTCATAGAGGAATTAGACAATTTACGCGCAAAAAAATATTTTCTGCCTCTTCAGTCCCTGAAAGCTGCTGCATTAAAAATCGGAGTAGAAAATCAAGCAACCTGTATAGAATTTGCGAAACAAGGAGATAGTGTTGGGCTAAAAAAATTGATAGCATCCACTATTGAAGACGTAGTAAAAAATAGAGACACAAGAATAGATGTGAAAAAAATATTGGGAACAAAGTTTGCCAACCAACTCAAACCAGAAAATATAATGAGGAGCATTGAAGAATTAACTCCCATAAAAGATCATGAACAAGTGACGCAATTACAAAATGAATTAAAGGAACTTTTATTAAAAGAGCAAACTCAAGACGTAGATAAGCAAGTGAAAACATTGGAAGCATCATTAAATAAACTGAAAACACAAAATGGCATTTTACTGAACGACAGAGCCTTGATGAAGGAGCAGGTTAATAAACTTGCACTATACACTCAGGAAGTTATTGACAAAGGTATGGACTCCATTGCCACAGACTACAAAAAACTACGTGATAACAGTGACGGAAATATTGACGATAAAATAAAAGTGTTATCGATGATTATTGTTACGTTTGCCTATCTAAACAAAATGAGTCTCCCTAGAGAATCCCAAATAGCAGCCATATTGGCTTCTATCAACTCTCAGTCAAGATCTCAGGCTATTGGTGCAGAATCAGGTTCAGGAAAGTCTGTGCTTATTAATCCAGCTCTGTCGCTAATACACTCACTGGGAAGAAAGAATGAAAACTTACCTATTTTCGCAACCTACAACGAAACACTCTTACAGCAAGATTTTGAAAATTTTAAGCCGTGGGGTAAAATATTCAATTTCTCCATTTATATGCTCGACGCTAACTTTGAAAACAACATGAAAAAGTATACTGAGAAAAACTCGATGGTATTTGGCACTCCAGAGATGATCATGGGGGATAGACTCAGGCTGAATACGTTAGATTTTTCAGAGCGTTTAAAAGAACATACAGGTACATATGATAGCGTTATGCGATGTCCTAATCACCAATTGTTTAACCTCTTCATAGAAGGATTCAATCGTTCAATTATCTTGGATGAGTTTGATACGATTAAAGATAAAGACTGTTCAGGAGCATTAATCATATCTGAATCATCTACCAAACAATCTAACAACTGGGCAACAGAATCTTACCAAGCGTTCTTTGAAGTATTTGAAACGCTCGAAACAAAGAAAAGTACATGGCAGGAGTACCGTGCTGAAATGAAAAAGCAACTTGAAAAAGAAAAATATAAATGCACGGACTCTAAACAAACAAGCGTTTATGATGCAGAACTTAAAAAAACTCTCTCTATGAACGAAGAAGACTGGAGTGAACGCATAGAAAGTTTACGTAGATTTTTAATAAAAAAGGATAGTTTCCAATTACAGAAAACATACACGATTGGTTACGAAGCACCAGACATCGACCATCCATCAAAAAAAGTAGTAGTCACTGTACCTAACCCTTGCAGTGCAGTTATAGAGGAACATAAAAAACTAGGACATCAACTAAAAATCTATCCAATTAATCAAACAACAGCTGAAATTGTTAAAAATGCTTCATTTGCAGATAATGGGTCGAACTACCTAGCTCACATGCACGGTTTACCTCCCTCACCAGCAACCCAAACGATTGCATCGGCGGCCTTTCAGACATTTTTTGATGAAAATTTCGGCAATTCCGGCATATTTACCGTAACAGCGACTTATGGAAGTGGCGAAATGCTAAATGACTTGATTCCAGAAGGGAGAACCAATATTTGCTACAAGTCACCTTATGAGTACACCCTAGCAGAACATAAGCACCAAGTGTTTGAAAATAAAATCGAACTTTACGACAATGTAGTGAATATGGCAGGTCATTATATTGAGCAAGGGATGGATGTCATTATTTTATCAACCGAAGAAGCTGACGTTTTTGCTTTAGATCATGCACTAGGTCTTTACGGCCAAAGAAACAAGGAATTTTTAGAAAAAGCGAAAGTGTTAACCTTGGCGAATCTTCAAGAAAAAGCTGACCATCAAATATTTCAAGAACGGGTAGGCGAGGATCTCAACACACCTTTTGGTAGGGCATCATCGGATAGTAGAAAAAAAGGTTCAGTGATCAACGCAACGGATGCTTGCTCCCGAGGCTTCAATTTTAAAGCATGCAATGCTGTAATAATATCGGTTGGATGCCCACCCAGTGAGCGAGCAAAAATACAAAAATGGCGACGCGTAGGAAGAACGGGTAATAAAGGAGTCGTTCATAGCTTAATGATGAAAGACTCACTACCAGAATTCTCCGAAAAAAGTATGAAAGTGGAGATTGGAACCCATGGTGGCCAATATAGCTTTGACATTCAAAATCACGTTACCGATACCCTTTTGTTAAAAGATACCTACATTTCAAATCAATCAATTATGCGCAACAATATTCAAAAGACTACCATGAGACTTGAGCGCGAGTTCACTGCTTATCATCAAAAACTAAAAGTTCTAGAAGCAATGAATCAGAAGCAATTACTGATGACCAAAAAGATAAATCTTATTTTTGGTTATATCGTTTCTAGTATTAAACCAGGAATAGCAGAGGATACCCGCCAAGCTTGGCATAAGTGGCGAGACAAGTTTGTTGCAACAGTCACAAAAAATTCAAAATCACCAGAAGATGTTGATAGTTGTATGAAAATACTATTGGAAGAACGAGACGTTTGGAATAAGTTTATTACTGTACAACCTTACTATAAACTTATTCTCGATTCTGACTTTTCGCATAAAAAAGAAGATATGCCTCGCAGGTTATTGGGAGATAATGCTGATGACTTCAAACGGTTAACAGATGTGGCAAAGTTGGAGAATGTGTTATATACAAAATTGCATGCCATCAAAATATGATAATCTAACCCTGTTGGAAAATGGTTCGTAATCATATATGAAGAGTTGTGTTAAAAGTCTGTGTTATTTGTAAGCACCCATTTATCGACGTAGTTGTCCCTAGATTGCCACAATAACCAACACGCTTGGAATGGATTTGAGAGCCAGCTACTCGTAGGCTGTAGCTCTCACACAACAAACTAGGTGACCATAGAAAACCATTACAAGTAGCTGACTCAAAGACAGTAAATTAATATTAATAGGGAAGTAGATACCAAAACACGCTGAAATCATTGTTTGAATCTAGCGGCAGTCTATTGCCCGTATACTGGCGATCAAGGATTTAATTCATTTTGGGTCAGTGGACATAATATAAAGTAGCTACTGCAAAGTGATGACAGAAAAGGGATGGATAATATCAAGCAGCCTAGAATACTTACATCTTCTTTTCTCATATACATAAGCCTCAAGGATTCATTATTAGCCATTGCAAAGAACAAAATAGGACCTATTAGTGGAATAGGAAATACAGCTACTGATATAGCTACTCTGAACCTGAATAATACCGCCTTTTTTTTAATTTCTTGATGACAAAAGGTTTTAACCCCGCTGATTACTGATGTTATTGGGAAGAATATTGTGAGTATTGCTAATTTTGCTAGGGGAACATTATCAACAGTTTTATCAACAAACATAGCTGTCTTTCCATTTACTTTTTTAATAGTTGGAGGCTGTGTTGTAATATTACTGTTAAGTGTTGATTTGATACTTTCCATTAGTGTATACCTTTGACCTTAATAGAATATATTGATAGAATACAGATACCTTTCGACTGACGATAGATATTCGTAATATTTTTATCTGCTTAAGTTTCATATAGACATTTTATTGTGTAGGAAAGTTCATTCTTATTGATAAATTTGTTTCAGTACAATCCGATATTTTTATCGTTAAATAGGGTATCAAGTTAAAAGACGATGCCTATGTTGCTCATGATGATACTTATTATTTCCTGTGTTATTGTTAGTATCGCTTACGAATAGCTCAAAGCTAGCGGTGAGATATGACACACAAGGTATGCTTATGATCAAGCATTCCTTTCTTATTATTGTAATTAACTGCATGTTATCAATCGTTTCATTGGCACCATTGCATAGGATAAAGTAGAGCCTATTACAGGTATAGGAACCATAGCTGTTGCTGTAGAGGAACGGAGTCTGATTGATATAGCAATTGCTTCATTATGGGACCGATAAAATATTTTACTCCTTACTACTCATTGACATTGTCATTTTGCCCCTTATAATGCGACATATCTCTTGGTGCGGGATGGAGCAGTCTGGTAG
>JAGLCE010000005.1 GCA_023146365.1 Endozoicomonadaceae bacterium | reverse complement strand
CTGGCTGCCTGATAAATAAGTTCCTGAATAACCGTTTTTTAACCGACGTCGTTTGGCCGTATAACGAACCGGTGAGCCTGGCCCGAACAGCGTCTTTTGTCTCATACAGTGCGACTCTCCTCGGCATCATGACCACTGTCAACTCTTATCAGGACTGGAGCCTCGGCGATGCGCCCTGCCCTGTCAACAACCTGCTTCAAAAAGGGTATGAATTCTTTTTGCGAGTGCTGAGAACCAATGCGCAGGTCGCCCAGCTTTCCTGCCAAAGATAGGTCACGGATTCAGGATGATGAGTTATTGAAGGATTAAGGTGATTCGTAATTAGAGTACTTGAACGAGCTTATAGAAATATGCTTTTAACGTCTGAATAGAGAGTCAATAATCGCATTAATTCAGGAGTTAGAAGCAATGCTGTATAAAAAATGTTATGTGGCTATTATCTATCGAACATTACAGAGAGTCGAGATCCTTTTTAACTCGAAATGAATATTTTTTGAACTTTTTCCACTAAATATAATCCAATTTTTTATTTATGAAGATGGTTTTAAATGCTCGGGGTGTGGGGGAAATGACAGGTCCGAAATGAATAGACATGTGGTGATATGTTCATGTAACCACTTGTATCATGAAGAATGTATTATGAATAAAATTAAGGAGAATGCTACAAAGAATTATTATTTCTACGATTGTCCTGTTTGCGTTAAACCTACAGTCCCTTTACGTTACGCAGAGATACCGAAAGGAGATGAGTCAGAGGACGAAAAGCATGGTGAATATTCAAATGAATACTATGAAACCTATAAAGAGCATGCCAAAAAAGTGAATGGTCGAATTATTTTTGAAAAGTTCCATTTAGAATTGTGCCGTGCCAATAACCTTGATTTACTAAAAGCTGAATATAGTAAAAATACTGATATTGTTCACATGAAATATTCATCTGCCATTGATGGTAAGCAGTATAAGTTGCTTGACATTGCCTTGGATTATGGATTCTTTGAGATCGCCAGATTTCTAGTTGATAAAGGTGCCAATACTGACGAAGCGATGGGTCTGAGACAAAAAGCACTTCTTAAAGGAATAGAAAATAATGATTTGACAACGGTTAAATTGTTGCTAGAAATAGGTATCGATAATATATGGAGTATGGATAATCCTCTCATGACCGCTGCTAAATTAGGGCATTTAGAAATATTGCAATTTATGATTGAAAAAGGGTGGGATATAAATACCATATCAATAAAAAACAAAAACAGTGCAATTCTTCAAGCAAGTGAAAAAAGTTCTGCAAATATAATTAGGTGTCTTTTAATTCTTGGGTGCGATGCAAATGCAAAAAATGACAATGGTGAAACTGCTTTTCAAATTGCTTGCAGGTCTGAGATGTGGGGTAACGTCGAAGAGCTTGTCGATTATAGTGCTGATGTTAAAATAGATAAAAGTAATTATTGGAATGAAGCCGTTAGATTAATAAATAAAAATGATCTAGAAGAGTTAATAAAATGTTTAAAAAATAAACCACGACTTATTAATTTGGAAGTGAAAGGATGGTCACTTCTTGATTTTTCTGTTTGCAACAGTGATGTAAGGTTGGTGAAATATCTACGTTATAAGGGGTGTTGTCTGGTGAAGATGAGATATCCTAAATACCAATTAAGTCTTTTACCGCAGGTTTATTTAAATGATAATGTTAGATTAGTAGAATGTCTTAATGCTATTGGATTTAGCATGAACTACTGTAACAGGAAAGGGGAAAGTCTGCTCTTTATGTCTATTCAGGTAGGCAGTATTGGTGTAGTGAAATTTCTATTAAATCAAGCAGGCGCAGCCTCCGGAGAAGTATGGATAAAACCCGTTTTCATGCCTGTCGATAGAGACGGAAGACATTATATATTTACAGAAAAAGGCGACTCTTCGTATAAATGTCTAAAGTGTTTTGATAGCTTTAAAGATCAAAATACTCTATTTAAACATCAATCCGAGGCGCATTCTTTCGTATTGGAGTTGAATAGAAACGAAACTATTAAAGAGAGTACTGAGGCTAAAAAGAAACTCCTTTTTCATGCTTCAAAAAATGGTAGTACAAAAACTCTCGAGTGTTTATTATTGGATGCCGCTGGGACGGAGCTTAATGTCTATAACGCTGAAAGACAAACACCTCTAATCGTAGCTGCAAAATCAGGAAGCTTGGAAGCGGTTCAACGTTTAATTTCCCAGGGTGCCTTGTTAAATTTTGTCGATGAAAAAAACAAAGAGTCAGCCCTTCATGTCGCTAGTCAAGCAAATCATATAATGATAATTGAGTATCTATTATCGATAGATGGCAATATAAATGGTCAGAACCGTTATGGGGAGACAGCTCTCATGGTTAGCGGGGAAAAAGGGAATTTAAGTGTGGTAAAGTTGCTAATTAGGAGTGGCGCAAAGATTAATGCCCATAATAAAAATGGGCAGACAGCTATTTTTTATGCTGCCAGAGAAAATCATTTAAATGTGGTGAAATTTCTGGTTGAGAGTGGGGCTGATGTTGATTCCCGTGATAACAATGGGCATACCATTGTTGTTGTTGCAGCCGAAACAGGACAGGTCGAGGTTCTCAAATACCTGACAGAACAGATAGGAAGCAATATTGATTTCCCTAATTTTCCTAATTTTCCTTACCTAGAGACTCCTCTCCTTGCTGCTTCCAGAGAAGGGCATCTAAATATGGTCGAGCATTTAATTCTTAAAAAGGCTAATGTAAATGCTCTGCGCACCATCAAAAAAGAGTCGGCTCTCCATGCAGCCACACAAAACAATCATAGTCATGTGGTAAAACACTTGCTAGTTTGTAACGCTAGGACGGATGTCCGTAACTGTTACGGACAGACGCCTTTGTTCATTGCAGCTAAATTAGGAAATGTAGAGATCGTTGATGATCTGATATACAGTGCAATAAAAATTGGCACCTTCCAACGTGAAGGAACTGATGCTCTTTTTATTGCTTCCTGCTCGGGGCGTTCAGAGGTGGTGCGCTGCCTAATCAAACATGGAATCGATATTGAATCTAAAGACACTAACAAGAAAACACCTCTTTTCATCGCTGCCGAAAAAGGATGTACAGATGTCGTGAAAACACTCATTAATCTTGGAGCCCAGGCTGATGTCCGCGACAGTCACCAAGACACCCCGCTTTTGGTTGCAACCAAGGGTAATCATACAGGTGTGGTTGAGTGTTTGGCGAGAATCTGCAACATTAATGACTGTGACTTTTATAATCAGACTGCCATTTCTATAGCTACCAAGGCAGGGTATATAGATATATTGGAGTGCTTAAAGAGAAGGTTATAAAGCTGTTAATTCTGGATAGAAAAACATAATCTTGACTCTAATCCAAAAAGGCAATGGATTTTCCCGGGCGTATGTTGATTAGAAGTTGAGCCTCATCAATTTTATGTCTAGATAAGCCGCCAATTTTCATTCCCTTTGGGAAGAATCGCCGTAGCAGGCCATTAGTATTCTCGTTAAATCCACGTTGCCATGAGTGGTATGGTTTGGCAAAATAGCTTTTACAGCCTAATGCCCGAGTGATGCTTGCGTGGTCGGCAAACTCTCCACCGTTATCAAACGTAATGGTCTTACAGAGACTCTTATTAAGGTCTGAGCATCTTTTTGATGGCCTGGCTCACTGCTTTTTTGGTCTTATTTTTAACTCTGGCTGTCAAAAGAAGTTTCGAGACACGCTCGGTCAGCGTCACAAGATACCCATCCTGACCGTGAACGGTATCCCCCTCCCAGTGACCGAGCTCTCCCTTCAGATCTACACAGTCAGTTTAGTTGCGGTCTTACGCTGCTGCAGGCTATTTCGATGAGCTGCCTCAGCATCATAAGCACCAAGGGCAGCGTTTCAGCTCCAGGGAGATCGTTTTATTGGAACGGTGTAGGTAATCACCAATTCTATGCGCCGAAAACAGTAGCCCACAAAGGGATTGAATCTGGTATCGTTCAGTCAGAGTTAGCTGCTTGTAATGGTTTTCCAATATGGTCACCTGGGTTGTTTTGTGAGAACTACAGCCTACGAACAGCTAGCTCTCCAATCCACTCCACTCCAAGTGTGTCGGTTATTGTGGCAATTTAGGGGTTGATTTTTATTCATTAACGATTATTCTAAGCAGAATAAGTACAAATTGATAATATAAAAACTATGCATTATCACTTTGCTAGATTATAAGTACTTTTTGTGGATATATATATATGAATCCTTTTGAAGTGGCTTCCTATAGCTGGAACTTGAACGCAAGTAAGCCCGTATTGTCACGAATTTTTCAAACGATTGGCGCCACCATTTCTAGTGCTTTTCGTGGCCACACTATTGACGTAGTAGATGTACACAATCTTATCAAGAAAAACCCTGCATACACACAGTGTTACTTTTACAAATCACTAACAAATCGGGGAATAAAAACAAACTTAACCACAGCCACAGCCACACTCGTTAGACCTGAAGGATATGAAAATCACAAACTGGTTGCAATAGATGGGCGTCAGCATAGTGGAAAAAGCGGTTTTATTAACGAGCTGAGGAACAAGAATGATGATGATGATGATGCTGCCTTCGTTCACGACGGTTTTGGGACCCGCCCACCCTGCTCCTCCTCCGCTTCATTGTACAAATTGAACGAAGAGGTTGCGCTATGCGAACTACCAAAATACACCATTGTAGGCAGCGAGATTGACGAACCTCATCGTTATGATGATTACGATTTCGTTGTTATAATGACCCAGGGCTTGTCGATAACTGATGCTGACACATCTTTGATGAAAACTGCTCAAAATGCAGGTAAACCTTATATCGTAGTAATGACCTATACACAGCATCAGCTTGACTCTCCCTCTAGGCATCAGAAGGATAAAACGGCACACGATGAAATCATAGATAAAAATTACCATAGTCGAGCTGAAGATCATCTTAAAGAACTTGACCTAACGCCAAGCAATGGAAAAGTTCTTATTATTAACAATGACAAGCACAATGATTTTGATTTTCAAGAAGTTTCAAAGTTAATAGCATCCCAGAATTTTAATGGAACCAATGCCTAAGGTCGCTGAATTCAAGCAATAAATGCAATTGATTGCCCAGTGTAGACTTCGAGCAGTGTAAGCCCTCCTAGAATCTTTCTGGGCATGGTATTAAGCAATATTTCCATTGTCCTCACGTCGGTTTCTGTCAGATGACCCAGTGGCATTTTATTAGGCTAGGTTCTTCGAATTATGCCATTGGTATTTTCGTTGATTTCCCGCAGATAACTGGCATAAGGCTTGGCAAATTAAATATCCGCATTGATCGCTTTTGCCATCTTTTCATGAGATGAAAACTCACCACCATTATCCAGTCTTATTGCGTAAACCGACGACACACGCTTCAGCAACCTGATCATACTATCAGCAATGATTTCGGCGTGTTCTGTATCGACTTTTTCTATTAACGTCAATCGACTCTTGCGATCTACAAGGCTACTATACCATTTTATAAGAGCTTAATCAGAGATTCTTTAATGATATGCTGGCCTCCATGGGGACTGTGGACAAAATGGAATGTCTTAAAAATAAAAAATGTTTATTCAAAAGGTATGGAGTCGTTTCTGCCAAAGCCAATAATGATGGTGATAAGAGATTTCAGTTATTGATGTTATGTGATTAATTTAGATACTCTTGAGCGTGACTCGATCCAAAAATAAACACTGACCAGAAAAATTTATTTAAACTTTTCACCCCATTTAGTTGTCAAACTAAAAAGGTTAGTTATTATTCAGTTTTATGTCCAAACATTAACTATTAACTTTAAATAACATATTGAGATTTATTGCCATGAATATAAAATTCTCTAGATTTAGCTATCAACAATATGTTGACTATAGGGAGTTAGGGTATAAATTAAGTAGCGGAAGAAATATTTCCCGTTTTTTTTCATCTATAGGCGTCTTTTTTTGTGGAAAAACAATTTCCTTGAGCAAAAAAGAAAAAGAAAAAATAATGATAGAAGACAACAACCTATATAACAAACTAAGCAAATACGAACTATTGAATAGAAGCGTGATTGTGTGTGCTGATAGTGATCAATATAATGATGATGACTTTCATGAAACGCCAGTTCTAATAGATTCGCCTGCTAATTCCAACAAAGATTTATCCACGGAACTAGACACCAGTTTTTCACAAGCAGATGATCAGCATTGCGAGGAAATCTTGCCAGATGCCGAGATCATTACTGAAATCCTTAACGATAGCACTCCAGATGGCACAAATCATGAGCCGTTTGTCACTTTAAAGTTAGGAGATAAAAAGAGTTGTCTTGAAGAGAGCAAACTCTTGCCAGAAGGTGGAGCTACAGTGAAAAACTCAGATGATAATGAAATGACTCCTTTTTCAAGAGCGGTTGAATCCGGTAACATTGAAATAGTCAAAACTCTTCTGGAGAGCGGGGCTGACCCCAATAGTATTGAAAAAAATATGATGCCTATTGTCAGAGCCATTAGAAACGATGATTATACAATGATAAAGTGTCTATTGGAAGGGGGAGCTGATATAAACATGCATACTGATATAAAAAATGAAAAAAGTACTGCACTTGAAGAAGCCGTTAGAACAAAAAATTCAACAATGCTTGAATTTCTATTAGAAAATGGAGCTATAGATATAGATATAGATATAGAAGCAGACTACTCTTACATGCTCAATCTATCAAAAGAAATTAAAGTCTTACGTATGGAGATAGTGAAATATTCATTAAGTATTTATCATGTTGAACTAAGAGGCATGACTGATACTAAAACCATGGTATTGTCTATCCAACATAGTCATTCTAACCTAGATTTATTTTTAACAACTCTAAAGGCTACAAAAAATCCGTCCGCCCTCTACATTATTCTCAGAATGGCCATTACTAATAATAAAATTGATATTATCAATTTGTTATTGGATCGACTGCAGATTGATATTAATTTTAGACGCTCAACATCTTGTATGACATTGTTAGAATTAGCGGCGAGTACAGGTAATTGTCCAATAATTCGTACTCTAATTGAGAAAGGTGCGAATATAAACTCTACATCAAATTTTCCATCAACTCATAATCCTCTTATTTATGCTACACGTGAAAATCATGTGGATGCGATCTTCTTATTGCTAAATAAAGGAGTTAATCACTTTGGAGGAATAAATGATCTTATAGATATTCCAAATCCAGATGGGGTTACACCACTAACAGCTATAGAGGAGGCCTCTAAAAATGGATTCCGACATATAGTTAGAGCTCTAATGGTATACTCTACTCAACTTACAAGACCAGTGCTACTAAGTTATAGAATACGACGTCAATGCTATGATCGGGCCATATGGAATGCTGCACTGCACAATCATCTGGGTATAATAAAAGATTTGTGCGTCTACGCTTCTTTAGAGATCAAGGATGTTACTCATAGTGATTTATTATTAGAGTGTGTCGCTAAAAAAGGATACCGTGACATACTGAATTATATGTTAATCAATAAAGTAACAGCAAGCAGTGAAGAAGCAAATTCTTTGATTATGACCAACTACGAGATTGACGTTAATGAAAGGTCTGTTTTAACTCTTCAAGAACTTAGTATTGTAGCTTTTGTAAAAGGAAATGGCTTAAAAATAAAAGATGTTTATTCAAAAGCTATGAAGTTATTTCTGCCTAAGCGAATAATGAGTATGATAAGAAACTGCCATTATTTATGTTTATGTCCTTCTGAATCCGTGACCTCCCATGTACAGGACAAAAAATCTATACCCGTAATCATTGAAGATGCTTGATTTTGAGGCTTTTTCCTTACTAGATTTCCAGCATAAGTGACACACCCCGACATAAATGACAGACTATGCATACGTAATAGACATCCACGGCTATCACGTCCTGTACACCCAACATACTATTGCGACACCCCTTCCATCCTTGCGTTATATCAAGAATTATTACCGCGTAATCTGATAATCTGATAATCTAACGACCTAATCACCTGATAACTTTCAGGTTTTTTTCTCTACTCTCATTAACCCAGTTTGCAGGCTATACCACAATCCTACAGACCATAAACGATACAGGTTGACGTTACTATGGAGGTCATCAAGACCGATGTTGCCATTGTTGGCGCGGGCGGTGCCGGACTACGATCAGCTATTGCCATGGCCGAAAGCGATCCAGCACTCAAGATCGCCCTTATCTCCAAGGTCTACCCCATGCGCAGCCATACTGTGGCAGCGGAAGGAGGATCAGCCGGTGTCGTGCAGGCGCACGACTCTCTTGAACATCATTTCAACGATACAGTCGCCGGTGGCGACTGGTTATGCGACCAAGATGTGGTCGACTATTTTGTGGCCAACGCCACGGAGGAGATGACCCGCTTAGAGCACTGGGGCTGCCCCTGGAGTCGAAATGATGACGGCTCCGTCAGCGTCCGTCGCTTTGGTGGCATGAACATTGAGCGCACTTGGTTTGCCGCCGACAAGACCGGCTTCCACATACTTCATACCTTGTTTCAGACCTCCATCAAATACCCCTCTATTCAGCGTTTTGATGAATACTTTGCCACGGATCTTATTATTGAAGATGGACGCTGTCAGGGGCTGGTGGCCATTGAAATAAAGACCGGTGAACCCAAGCTATTTCTGGCAAAATCGGTCATCCTGGCAACGGGCGGCGCTGGTCGTGTTTTTCGATTCAATACCAATGGTGCCATTGTCACTGGCGATGGCATGGCCATGGCCTATCGTGCAGGCGTTCCGCTGAGTGACATGGAATTTGTCCAGTACCACCCCACTGGTCTGCCCGGCTCTGGCGTTCTGATGACGGAAGGCTGTCGTGGCGAAGGCGGAATTCTTCTGAATAAAGATGGCTACCGTTATCTGCAGGATTACGGTCTCGGACCAGAAACGCCCCTTGGCGAACCACAGAACAAAACCATGGAGCTTGGCCCGCGGGACAAACTGAGCCAAGCCTTCTGGCACGAGCAACGCAAGGATCGCACGATCACTACACCACTGGGTGATGTGGTTCACTTGGATCTGCGTCATCTGGGCGAAAAGCAACTGAAAGAGCGCCTTCCCCTGATCTGCTCCCTAGCCAAGAATTACCTAGGTGTGGATGCCGTCAATGAACCAGTGCCTGTTCGTCCTGCCGTTCACTACACGATGGGCGGCATCCGTACCGACATGACCGTCACCACATTACCGGGTCTCTTTGCCGTCGGTGAATGTTCCAACGTCGGCATGCATGGTGCCAACCGACTAGGCTCCAACTCTCTGGCTGAACTGGTGGTCTTCGGTAAAGTGGCAGGAGAAAAAGCAGCTGAGTTTGCCAAGCAAACCGGTTTCAGCGATGAACACACACTGCAAGAGCAAGGTCGTCAGCACACTGCCGCTATTGAACAGTTTCGTCACGCAAAAGGCAGTGAAAAAGCGTCCCATATCCGTCACGACATGGTGAAAACGATGGAAGAGTGCTTCGGAATCTACCGCCTCGGTGACGAAATGCAACAGGGTGTCGATACCATTGCGGAACTACGCGAGCGCTTCAACCATATCCAAATGGAAGACCAGAGCCACGTATTCAATACCGAACTATTGATGACTTTCGAGTTAAAAGCCTCCCTGGAAATCGCTCAGACCATCGCCCTATCGGCGCTGCTCCGCAAAGAGTCCCGTGGCGCCCACCAGCGCCTGGACAATTACCAACAGCGCGATGACGACCAGTTTCTGAAACATACGATGGTGTACCGTGAAGGTGATACCGATCCCCGTATCGAATACGAAAACGTCAACATAACCCGCTCCCAACCGAAAGAACGCCTGTACGGTGATGCGGCCCAGCAGTCCAGCACGGAGAGAAGCCCATGACCGGACAAACGATGACCATTGAGGTACTCCGTTACCACCCGGAAACCGATCAAAAACCGAATTTCGGTACGTTTGAAGTGCCCTACCGGAACCACTGGTCACTGCTCGACGCGCTGGGCTATATCAAAGATGAACTGGACGCAACCCTCGCTTATCGCTGGTCCTGTCGGATGGCGGTCTGTGGCAGCTGCGGCTTGGTGATCAATGGTGACCCAAAACTGGGCTGCGAGACCTTTCTTCGGGATTACTACCCCGGCACCATCCGCGTCGAGCCGCTGGCCAACTTTCCCATCGAGCGGGATCTAATTGTTGATACCGCTGATTTCATCGAGAAACTAGAGGCCGTCAAACCATACATTATCAATGCCGCCGAAAAGCCGCTCTCGGAAGGCACCTATAAGCAGACACCAGCGGAACTGACACGATACAAACAGTTCTCCATGTGCATTAATTGCATGCTGTGCTATTCAGCCTGTCCACAGTTCGGCCTGAACCCGTTGTTTACCGGTCCAGCCATCATCGCCCTCGGTCATCGTTACAATCTCGACAGCCGAGATGACGGTCAAGCCATGCGCACGGAGGTTCTGCAGGACAAAAATGGCGTCTGGAGTTGCACCTTTGTCGGCGTCTGTTCCACAGTTTGTCCGAAATCCGTCGATCCGGCAGGCGCTATCCAGCAGGAAAAAGCGATGGGCGCTCAGGATTGGGCTCTCTCATTACTGATGCCTCGCAAGGGAGAAACATCATGAGCCGACGCCCCTACCAACCAGTCATGGCCAAATTCTGGTACCTGAAGCACGCCAGCTACCGACTCTATATGATCCGAGAATTAAGCAGTGTTTTTATCGGTATCTGGACCCTGAACCTGCTCGTCGGCCTGGGCAAGCTCATTCAAGGGCCGGACACTTGGACACAATGGCTCGCACTGCAAACACACTCATTGATGATTCTCTTCAGTATCGTGACATTAGCGCTGGCACTCTATCACTCCATCACCTGGTTCAAGGCCGTCCCCCAAGTGATGCGAATCCAGATCGGCACTTCATTTGTGCCTGCCAGCCTGCTCACGAATCTCCATATCGGCGCCATGGTCGGACTCTCCGCCATCGTACTGACAGCGACGTTCTGGGGGATATGACATGAACGGAAAACGTCATTTAGAACCACTGTTCTGGAGCCTGTTCGGTGCCGGCGGCATGGTAACCGCACTGATCACACCGGTACTGGTGCTGATTGTCGGTATCGGTGTGCCATTCGGCATTATCCCTGCCGAGGCGCTCTCTTATGATCGAATAGTCGCCTTTGCCGGATCATGGATCGGTAGGATCGCTCTGTCAGGCATCATCATTATGACGCTGTGGCACTGTGTTCATCGGATATATCACAGCCTGCATGACTTTGGCTTTCCCCCGTGTAATGTCATAAAAAGTCTGTTCTATGGCAGTGCTCTCATTTTATCCATCGTCACTCTGACGATGGTGCTGCTGGTCTGATCCACCTGAAGGTCGTCAACTGGCGACCATCAACCGCCTGAGCCGGTCATTCGTGATCGGCTATCTCTCCTATTACTTACCCGTTCTGACAGTGTTATCTGGCCTGACTGTGGTAAGATTTGTTCTTTTCCCTGCTCAACATTTGTAAAGAACAGGCATTCGTATGATTACCACTTATCGCCTTTTAAATGGCCAGCTAACCATTGATAACCTGACACTGCAGGACGACCTGCCCAGTGATACCGTCTGGCTGGATATGATAGAACCCACCGATCAGGAACGTGAATGGCTGCGTTCGTATTACGTGGAAGAGGTTCCTGAGCGAGAAGACCTGAACGAGATTGAGGCATCCTCTCGTTTCTACCAAGACAAAGACGGCACTCATATTCACAGTTTTTTCCCACACCGCTCCGGTAAGGAGCTGCGAACAGTCACTGTCTCATTCAACCTGCGCCCCCATATACTGATCACCCTGCGGGATGAGGACGTCGGCCTGTTCCGCTTGGTACGCAACTATTTCAAGCGCCATCAGATTGATCTCGATTCACCCATGGTCGTATTAAATGCCCTATTTACCGCCAAGGTTGATTACCTCGCAGACCTACTCGAAGAGATCTACGAAACGTTGGAAGAGACTGGGCATATGGCGCTGCGTGAGCACACCAACGACGAACAACGCGACGATATTCTGAAAAACATCACCCTTCAGGAAGATATTAACGGCAAGATCCGTCTGAGCCTGCTCGACAGTCAACGCTCACTGCGTTACTTGGTGCGAAACCGACGCATTCGTCTATCCGATATTCATCAACAGGAAATAATGGATATGCTGCGCGACATCGAATCTCTACTGCCCCACACTGCGTTCCTGTTCGACAAGATCAACTTTTTACTTGATGCAGTCATGGGTTTCATCAACCTAGAACAGAACAAGATCATCAAGATCTTCTCCGTTGCCGCTACCCTATTCATGCCACCCACACTGATAGCCAGCAGTTATGGCATGAACTTTCGATTAATGCCCGAGCTGGACTGGGCTTATGGTTATCCTTTAGCTATCGGTATCATGGTGGCCAGCGGACTCAGCACGTACCTGCTTTTCAAACTTAAAGGCTGGCTCTAAAACAATCTTATACCCCGACAGCGGGTCTGTATTTCATCAGCTATGCCATCAATCAACAAACAACACTCAAGAAAACCCTGCATGCTGTTAGCAAAAGGCACGGCATTCTCAATATTGAGTTGAGTCGATTGCACTTAATGGTATTAATTCAGCATAGAAGTCTAACGCTCATCATTCTGATAAATCTTCGGTCAGCCCCGCACCTGCGCCCACTCCCATCTGAGACTGCAATTTTGCTACCTGTGTTGTTGAGAGTACGCGATACATAGTTATAAATCCAGAAAATTTGTTAGCCATCAAGTTTAGTTCTGGGAAGTCACGTAGCAGCTCTTGATACTTAACGCTTTAATAAAAACAGATTAGCTGCATCAGCTATTATTCAAGTTTAATTCCGTGCAGTCATCTAAAATAACTATTAGCACTACTGTTTCGATGTTATACATTAATAATTATACATAAATAATAACAATATCTGTTATGTTTATATTTTGTGTACGGGACAAAGCACTCCAACTTTTTGTAATCGCCCCATTAAAAGAGAAAAATGGAGTCAAGTCTTGTTTTGTGCCTTTCCTGTGCTGGAGCAAAGGTATGGATAGCCCCCTCAGCATCGAATATACCGGCGCACTTTATCACGTGATCTCACGCTAAAACGCCCAATAAGATATCTATCGTAATGATAAAGATAGAATGCAGTTCTACACTGTGCTCGCAAAAGTCTGTGAGACGGCAGCACATTATTTCTTATGATCAACCAAGGGAAAATAAATATAAGACGGAATCAGTGAAATTGTATGAAAAACATCCGTCACGTTTTTTAGAATCATCTAATTTGTATTATTCCTTCCGTAATACAATAGACCATGAGCATTCATCTAGATGATTCTAAATAAAAATAGATAAAAGTTTATAACAGGATGTTGAAAGTGGTTTAAAGAAATGACTCAGAGTTGTGAACACTACCAAAACGTAGCTTGTTGATGTTTATATCACAAAAAAATTACACTTTTGGCGACGCTGGACTCAAGAAAAGTTTTAAGCTATTTTTTACTAATTTTACTTCTTATCATTAACAATTTATGGCTGTTAATGATAAGAATCTACATAGTTTTATGTTTTAATATTATTATTAATGAAATCATTCAATGTACTGTTTTCATATGAAAAATAGTCATTTTTATTCTTTGCCTTTTCAAGTTCAGCTGCATTCTTATCTATTCTCCTTTCCAAATGACTTATAATACCTTCACCCTTCTTCTTCTCTGACTTTATAGCTTTAAGCCTTACATGCGATTTATCATAATCCCCTGTTTTACAACCATCTATTCCTGTCATGCATTCATTCATAGCCTTTACTTTTTCTTCGTTATCTTGTAGCTGGCTTTTAAGATTTTGAATGTTTTCTTCAAGTTTTTTATTTTCTATAATAATCGTTTCTTTAGCATCTTTAAAAACGGCAATAGCATCATTCGTCTGCTTAATCGAGCATGTTTCGATTTTTCCCACTAGTTCATCATGGTTTTTCTTTACAGTGTTCCAACATTCAATATCACATTGAATACTACTCAGTCTACGCTTAGCAATGAAACATTTTATAGATTTCATTACAGAAGGTTTATTATGATGATCCGTATCTAAACGCTTTTTTTCCTCAGTTGCTTTAACACACATTGCTTCTTTATTACTAATAATATCTTTCATTTCATTTCATTAGTAATAAATGCTTCACGTTTCTGAGCCCAATGATAAACATTAACACCACGCCATTTTTTAACAAAACAATTATTTTTTGTCGTAATATTTTTATTTACTTTAATCCTACTTATGATAATTCTTTCTCTAATCGCCGCTGGCCTTGTGCACAGATACTCTTTGGCGCTTGATAATTTTTTGCCAATGCTGTCCAACATCGAAATTTTTCTGCTCGATGTTTCAGCAACAGGACTTGATGTAGAATTCACCACATTATCGTATGGCATTGAGTTAGTTGAGTTCATTGATTGAGAAATCTGGGTAACTTGTGAACTGTCCATGTTTATTTCCTTCCTATTAGTGAATAATACTGGGTGTATTGATACAATCAGTACATTACAAGATACAGATGTAATTTATCATTGTAAATAAGCATAAAGTCTAATTCGTAACTTTTAATGTACAAAAATATTATTCCTCAAGGGTTGTAACATGAGAGACTTATTTAAAAACTCACTCATGTGGTTAATTTCTGAATATCCAACTTAACGTCTAGTCTAGATAGAGGCTTTTAATAGTAAGGCCTACAAGCATATTAACCATCAATGAAATCACGAATTCAGGTGAAATAACACCGATTTTTTAAAACTACCGTTAATAACGAATCTAGCAGATACTGCATTTCTCATGCTCTTGTCTATCAAAAGACAATAGTTCCATTTCTTTAACTAACTCATATAGATTTTTTGTCCCGTACATAGGCCTTTAACCTTATTTAATAAATATCCATAAAAAAATATATTGTTAACCATTTAAAGGAACAAATTATTAATTCTGGTGCCAATACCATGTAGCTTAAAAATTTAAAAATCGACTAAATTTAATACCTACCAGGTAAGTAGTTTAGTTATTTAATTCATCTCAAATAAAGAGAAAAAGTAATGAACGATAATATGACCCTTACCTCATCCTTGGTCGGCGTATATACTAGACAAAATCAGCAAATACAACAGCAGCAAGAAGCTAATGCATCAGAATCTTCCAGCAGAGCTGAACACCTTGAGCACACACCTCAATCAGGGGCTCAATTTTATGATCGTTCAGCTAGTGGAATTGAAGCAAAAAATTTCTTTTTGCCTGAAACAAAATCAAATATTGATAATTTTATCAATGAAATAACTATTCGCCCTAAGTATGCGTCCTACAAAGAAAGACTATTATCATACGTTAACTTTCCAAGCACAGATCGCCCTAAAAAAGAGATCATAGCAGAGGCAGGATTTTACTGTGTGGATGACTATCAAAACCCTGACATGGTAAGGTGCTATCAGTGCCATGCGGGGCTAAAGGATTGGTTCAAAACTGACAACCCATGGATGCATCATGCTCATGACAGCGGCCATAAATGTGAATTTATTAAGCGTGCTACAGGGCCTGAATTTATACTGCGTGTAAATAGAATGCATAGAGAATTACCACCACATAAGCAGCTGAACACTACTCAACCTCCACATACGCATGAATTAGCACTAGGAGCAACAGCCTCCAATAACGAGCATGGTAACATTGAATACGCAACCAAAGAGGCAAGACTGAACACATTAAAAGCGTTCACGTCAGAAGGAAAAACAGCTGAAGGTCTTGCAAATGCTGGCCTCTATTATACAGGCAATAATGATGAGGTTAAATGCTTCCAGTGTAATGCAGCAATAAATACATGGGAAAAAGAAGATATTCCATTCATTAAACACTTTCGTCAGAATAGTTCTTGCTCTTACGTGCATGATCAGTTGGGTGAAGACTCAATTCACGTGCTAAAAGTAATATTACATGAAGAATATGAATTTAAAGAAAAATGCGCCACTCTTAGCAATACTTCAGATAGTCCTTTTAAAATTTTTCAATCATCTGACGCCTTCAAGGCAATTATCTTAATCAGCGATAATTCATATTAAAATATGCTAGCAATAGAAAAATCTCTGATACACTGGCGCTCAACAAATATTAACTCAGGTAATGAGAACCCTTCCGCAGCTGATATATATAGAATAACTCTTGACATGAATCCAGGAAGCGACCTTGAAAAAGCGGTAAATGCGTCTTACGAAAAATATAAGCAACAAGAAAACACAAATCAATTACTGAATAAAAATAAAGAAAAATTTTATTTAGACCAATTTGAAACAGATTTGAAAACAGAGCTCGGAATAGCGCTGGCTAATAAAGAAAAAAATGAAGCTAATCAAAAGGAGGAACAGGATAAACTAGATCATGAAAGAAATAAAAAACTGAATAGTGCTAAACAAGTGAACGAACAGTTAAAAAAAGAAATGTCCTGTAAGAATTGTTCAAAAAATGTACCCAACAATGTGGTCTTTATCCCGTGTGGTCATTTAGCATGCAAAAGCTGTTCAACACAACTTGAAATATGCAATATATGCAATAAGAAAATCAAAAAAAATCTGCCATCTTTCTGGCCTGATCGCATGCATATGGATCTATTTTAAAAAAGAGTGATTCTATACCCAAAGGATTTGAAGTTACTAGGCATCAGCAACCAGTAAGCAAATCCTTCCTAGATTGCCAGCATAAGTGGCTACGGGGCTAATACTGATAATAAAGAAGCAGCTTCAAAGGCGGCGGGATATACCAGCTACCATTCAAGTTGCTTTATTCAGTCATCTCTAGATTGCCACAATATAATATCAAACTGGCGGTATAGTATGCTAAATCAGACCATGTTTAACTAGTCGGCCCTGAAAAACCATCTTTCCAAGCAGTTTGATCCTGAAGTATTTTACACATTATTGTAAGGTCAAATAAAAGCATTCTAGTGCGCTGCTTGATGTTTTAAAAGTAATATATGCCCTTAAAACACCGTTAATTTCGAACAAAAAGAAAGCAATCATCCACTTTCTCATATTCCAGGCGCAAGCAGCCATAAGAAGATTAATCTTGTCGCCTTCACTACCTTTGAGCCAGTT
>JAGLCE010000049.1 GCA_023146365.1 Endozoicomonadaceae bacterium | reverse complement strand
TGATGATTCAGCGACTATCGACGCAGCTAAGAGTGAGGTCCTTGATGATAAGGATATCGCTATTTTTGATATTGATGGCGATAAGGGAAATATAGTTCCTATACATGATGCGCAAACACCAAGTTTAGATAATATTAGCCAGCACTTAGAGGCAACAAAAGAAGCACCAGCCATCAATAGTGAAGCCCTTGCGAGTGCGGCCGTACTGATTGAATATACCCAGAAAGAGAGTGAGCATGCACAAATTGTCAGAGTGGTAGAAAGCCAAGAAGAAAAAGTTCATGTTAAGAATCCTAATGCGCCTACTACAGAGCATGGAGACGGGGGGGGAGATCATGATAAAGCGGCATCCACTGAGCCTGAAGTTGCTTATGATACTCATCAGTCGCAGCAGAGTCATCTTCACAATCACGACGATGATGGTACAGGGTTAACATAAAGCTGTTCGTACTGGATTGGCTTTTTGGAGTGTTTATCTGTCGGTAGACTGCGTCAATTACACCGACAGGGCTGGCACTTTAACATAACAAACTTCAAATCGGTTGAAGCAGTATGTGCGTCAGTTTGTTGCTATCTTCTCTGAACAATATTTATGAATATAACGCTATTTTGCATTATAAAATATCGAATAGTCTGAGATACTTTCTTTAAATACAATTAATCAAAGGAATTAAAATGAGTGAATGGGAAGGCTTAGATAAAGAAGATGTCCGTTTTGATCCTTTGTTGGATGGCTTAATATTACTGACCCATTTGATGGGAGCGCCTTATGATCGAGATGCGCTGACTGCGGGTCTTCCTATCGAATCGAGGCAGTTGGATGCAAAAAACTTTGTTGTCGCAGCAGAGAGGGCGGGATTAAGTACACGATTATTCAAGCGTGATCTTGATTCTTTATCTAATTTAACATTACCTGCCTTGGCCTTATTGAAAAATAAACAAGTGGCGATTATTTTATCGATTGATAAAGATAAAAAATGCTACTCCATCATGCGGCCTGAAATGGGAAAGTCAGAAGAAACCATTGCGTTTGATGCTTTAGAGATAGACTATTTAGGTTATGTCTATTTAATTAAAAAACATCATCGATTTGATGGGCGTCAAGAAGCAGCGCTGGGTGTGACAGTCAATCATTGGTTTTGGGGAGCGTTAGCGAAATCGTGGCGTATATATAAAGATGTACTTTTAGTTTCTATATTGGTTAATTTAATTGTGATTGCTGCACCACTGTATACGCGTAATGTTTATGACAGGGTTATTCCTAATAATGCGATGGATACACTCTGGACCTTCACCATAGGCGTATTTATTGCTTATACCTTTGATTTTGTTTTACGTATGGTTCGAGCTTACTTTTTAGATATTGCGGGAAAAAAAAGCGATGTCATATTATCGGCACTTATTTTTGAAAAAGTGCAAGCGAGTGAACTAAGCTCTAGGCCAAAATCGGTAGGAAGTTTTTCAAAACAATTGACAGATTTTGATGCTATTCGAGATATGATTACCTCAAGCTCTATGACTTTATTGATAGATTTACCTTTTACGCTGCTCTTTTTATTGGTGATCTATCTGATTGCAGGTCCATTAGTTTGGGTGCCGTTAGTGGCTATGACCGTTATCTTGCTTTTTAGTATTTATGCGCATAATTCAATGAAGCGCACCGTTGAAAAAACCTACAAGGCATCGGCAGAGAAAAATGGTTTGTTGTACGAAACGCTCTCATCTCCTGAATCGGTTAAAGCCTACAATATGCAATCGCGCAATCAAAAAAAATGGGAAGATTCTACCGGAGAAATTTCAGGTTGGAGTATTAAAACTAAAATACTGTCTACTGCTGTTGGTTCGTGGTCAAACTATGTTCAACAAATGTCTACGGTAGCCTCCGTTGTGCTCGGCGTTTATTTAATTCAAGATGCAGAGCTTACCATGGGTGGGTTAATTGCAGTTTCTATGCTTTTAGGGCGAACGATTGCACCAATGCGTCAAGCTGCTTCACTGGTTACTCGTCTTCATGGCGCCAAAGAGGCATTTAGCTCTCTCGATAAATTAATGGAAAACCCCGTAGAAGTTGACAAAGAAAAAACCTATTTTCAAAAAAGTCAACTGGATGGTGGTTTTGAATTTAAAAATGTAGATTTTGCTTATCCTGACTCTGAAGTGCTGTCATTACATAATGTGAGCTTTACCATTAATCCAGGACAAAAAATAGGTGTATTAGGCCGAATTGGCTCAGGTAAATCAACATTGGGAAAGTTATTGCTAAGGCTTTATCTACCCAGTAAGGGCGCTGTTTATGTTGACGGTAAAGACATCAACCAAATTAACCCTTATGTACTACGAAGAAACATTGGTTATGTGCCACAGGATGTACAGCTTTTTTTTGGCACGATAAAAGACAACATAAAAATTGGCGTTGAATATATAGACGATGAAAGAGTGCAAATGGTTGCTGAAATGGCAGGTGTCACTGATTTTACAGATAAGCATCCTATGGGATTAGATATGCAAGTCGGTGAAATGGGGCAAAATCTTTCGGGTGGACAGAGGCAGTTAGTGGCTTTGGCAAGGGCGTTAATTTTGTTCCCTAAAATATTAATCATGGATGAACCTAGTTCAAGCATGGATCAAACCACGGAGAAGATATTGCTAGAGCGTTTAAAAGTAATTACAGAAGACCGTACGGTTATTATTTCGACACATAAAGCTTCATTGTTAGAGATTGTTGATGATTTAATGATCATTGAAGCTGGTCAGTTGGCTGCTTTTGGGAATAAATCTGTCGTAACAGCACAATTGAATAATGTGGGAGGGGACGAATCATGAGCTGGTTAGCACAAGCAAAAGTTTTCTTCTCAGAAGTAAAAGCGACAAGAGCAATAGAAGAAAAAGAAGATCAAGACATACATAAAGATGATTTAGAGTTTGTTTCATCGGCCAGTGAAGCACGTTTATTGGCGGTACCTCAAGGCGCTTCTTTTTTGATTATGTTGTCAGTGATTGCCACAGTGGTGATTATTTTATGGGCATCGATCATGCAGGTAGATGAAGTAGCTAAGGCTCAAGGAAAGGTTATTCCTTCTAAGCAAGTTCAAGTCATCCAAAATCTGGAGGGAGGTATTGTAAAAAAGATCAATGTGATGGAAGGACAAAACGTTAATAAGGGCGATGTGCTGGTTATTATTGATGATGTGTATGCTAAATCAGATGTCAACGAAAATATTAATTCGTATAATGTTCTTCTAGCGCGATTGCTCGCTTTGAATGCTCAGATTAAAGCTAATCGTCATGTGAAATTTCCTGAAGAGTTAAGCCGTCATATTGAAATTATTGATCAAGAGAGAGAGCGTTTTGATGCTGAGTGGCATCATTATGAATCCATGGTTTTAGAGCTTGAATTTGCCATAAAACAGAGGCGACAAGAATATATGTCAGCAAAAAGTGAAAAGATAACACAACAATCAAATTATGATTTAGCTGAGCAAGAATTGAAGCTTAATGAACCTCTTGTTGAAAGTGGTGCTATATCAAAAGTGGAATTTTTACATATTAGGCAGAAGGCCAACGAGGCTAGATCCAAGTTTAATTTTTCTAAAAGTGCTGTTCCTAAAACGCAGGCAGCTTTAAATGAAGCAATTCAAAAAAGAGAATCTTATATCCATGAAGCTAGGAGCAGTGATGAAAAAGAGCGTAATGAGGTTCAAACTAAACTCAATGCCATGCACTCTAAGGGCGTCTCACTGAAAGCTAAACTTAGCCATTCTGTGGTCAGCTCACCCGTTGTAGGAACCGTTAAAAAAATAAATTTTAACACCATCGGCGGCGTCATTCGTCCTGGTATGGATATCATGGAAATAGTGCCAACGGATGACAAATTACTGATTGAGGTAAAAGTTAGGCCAAAAGATATTGGTTTTATTAGTGAAGGCTTATCCGCTGTTGTTAAAATAACTGCATTTGACTTTAGCACGTATGGAGGGTTGGATGGTGTTGTCACGTTTATTAGTGCTGATACTATTACCGATAAAAAAGGGAACAGTTTTTACTTGGCGCGCATTCTAACAGATAGTAATCTTTTACAAGATAAACAAGGTAAAGAACATGCCATTATTCCAGGAATGAAAACCGAAGTTCGTATCCTTTTAGATAAGAAAAATATTTTGAGCTATATCCTAAAACCTATGTTGAAGTAGGCTTGGTATCCAGTACAGCATCAAAAGATGCTGTCTAATAAATAGGAAAAAATAAGTCGATCATTAACGAGTTGGAGCACCAAATTTAACGCAAAGAGAACGTGCTAGCAGGAACTGCTCTCTGGTTGATCTTCACCAAAAGGTTCGATAAATCTTGAGGTAGAGAGCGATCGGTTGCCCTTTCGGATGCTGTTTATTATTGGTGGCTTATCGACTCTTATTTTAGATTCATGGGTTTGAAGGTTCAATATCCGAAGAATCAGGCACTGGTTTTCGTATTCATTGATAGTGTCGTATATTGTTTGCTGGAGCAAAGCGCTTGCCATTGAGTCTAACGCGCTTTAAACGTTGGTTCCATGATCAGCTAATTTCATATGAAACCCCTTGCATTGTAAGGGATTCAGAGTCAATCATATCGTTATGAACTCACGGATTCAGAGGGTAGACAACGCATTACTAGCTGATCAAATAGGTGGTTAACGATAAAACTCGCCAATCAAAAGTGTGCATCCGGCATCGTATCGACGTTGATGTGGCCAACGTGCATCAGTGCTCTTGGCTGTTTAGCCTTCATCCCATAGCGTCGGTGTTGTAAATCTACGCTGGCGTTTGGGTTTAACCTCTCCATCGTTGTTTGAGTATGCGACCAACCGTGTCGATGTTGAGCATAAAACTATGGTCGCGACTCACTGTCTTCCATCTCTTACGTTTTTCCCAGTGAATTTAACAACTGACAAGCTACTCGATTTTTACATATCAAAAAGTCTCATATCTTTTTCTGTTGATCCATCAAAAAGGTGTTATAGTGACAAAAGTAGAAAAATATGAGACTCTCAGTGACGACAGAAAGGGGCAGAAAATGGTAGTTATCGCAGAGATGATATTGCCGATATCTAACGGGCACTCTTGGAGGTTCGTTCACTGGAATGACGTTGCCAGAGAGCATCGTCAGCTTATCAGCTCTGTTTCTGGATTAAAGGTAATAATAAGGTAATAAAATGAATAAGGTAAAGCGTTTTTTTAATAATTTTTTTGTTAAAATTGGGGTTTGTATTTTATGCTGCAGTACAGTCGTACATGCTATAACGCTTGAGCATGCGGTATTTGATACTTTACAAAACAACCCCGATATGGCTGAGGCTATTCAGCAATACCATGCTTCCAAGTCAGACGTTGATATTGCAAAAGGGAGATTTTTACCGAGTTTAGATTTGATGGGAGATGTGGGAAAAGAAGATATTAGTCGAGACCGTATTCCCGACACCAATAAAGATAGAAGCAGTGCAAAGCTTAGGCTGTTATTACCTTTATTTAAAGGCTTTTCCAATGTCAATGAGTACGATCGAGCCTCTTTTAAAAAGATGTCGAATTACTATCACAGTCTGTCTAAGGCAGAAGAGATCACCTTAACCCTCACTAAAGGGTACATTGATGTATTAAGTTCAAAAGATATCATCGTGCTGTCAGAAGAAAACCTTAAGCACCACAAAAAAACGTACGATCTAATTCATAAGCGAGCTGATCAGGGGGTTACTAATAAAGCAGATTTATCACAAATAAAAGGCCGATTAGCAAGAGCAAGTGCCAATATAGTTGCGGCAAAAAGCAACTACAATGACGCAGTCATTCAGTACATACAAATTGCGAACGTTGCTCCAGAAAATTTGGAGAAACCTCAAGTTGATAGTGATTATTTACCGAAGAGCAATCAAAAAGCAAACGATATAGCTTTTTCCAATCATCAAGCGCTATTTTCCAGTCAGTTTGATATGAAAGCCGCTACGTCGGCCTCTAAAGCGCAGCAATCTCACTACTACCCAGAGTTTGATGTGGTAGGAGAAAGAGAGTGGAAAAATGATGTTGTAGGTTTCAGAGGCCATGAAGATGAGTGGCGTGTGTTGCTTGAAATGAAATGGAATTTATTTTCTGGCGGACAACACAGCGCAGCTCACCAAAAAACAGTTTTTCAAGAAGAGAGTAGTAGAATGAATCTAAACAGTGTAAGACGCTCTGTTAAAGCCAATGTTAATGCGTCTTGGAATGCTTATGAGCAACTAGAAAAAGAGCGTGTTTTTTTAAGGGAATATGTAGAGGAAAGCGAAACAACAGAAAGGTTATATGGACAACAGTTTAACGCGGGAAGACGTTCATTGGTGGATTTACTCGATTCACAAAATGAGTTGTTTCAATCAAGAAAAGCTTATATTGCATCAGATTATGATTACCTTTATGCCCAGTATCGTGTTATTGCAAGTATGAGTTACATTTTAGATGCTCTACACGTTGATGTTGCGAGAAATTTAAAGTAAGTCATCCAATGCTGGGCGATGATGGGAAGTCTATGGTCGTTTATAGTTACGAGTCATCTCTTTTCTGTTATAGGTGACGAGCGAGAGGAGCGAATCCCGGTAAGGGATTAAGAGGAAAATGTCTGCCTTTGAGCGAGTCAGCACTCTCTGTTCAGGAAGCTTGATGTGCTAACGAAAATAACTTCATTATGCCGAGGTCTCATAAGTGATGAAAATTAAAATGTTTTCCTGTGTATTAGGTGGAATGTGCTTGGTATTATTAGGTTGTGCCAAGGATGCAACCGATAGTAGAAAAACGCATTTTGCCACAGGTTTGCCGACAGAAAAAACAGAGCCTGTTACTGAGGAATATTCTGTCAATGCACTAACACTACAAAACGTCTCTCTTGATGATAATGATCATGATGGAGTAATAACACTGCGCGACAGATGCCTTGTATCACATGAGGGCAGTGATGTTGATCAGTATGGTTGTGAAAAAGCGTTAGATAAAATAACAACGATTGCTATATCATTACAATTTGATACCAATAGCTCGATAATAAAAGATGAAGACTACAAAAAATTATCAAATATTGCAGAGTTACATAAATCCTCTAATGAATATGTTTTACTGGTTGAAGGCTATGCCGATAGCACCGGCAGCAATAAAGGTAATATGAGCTTGTCAAACGATAGAGCAAAAGCAGTAGCGAAAATATTAATTAAAACGTTGGGTGTGAAGAAAAAAGATATATTATTGAAAGGCTTTGGTAGTGGAAAAAATATTGGAGATGATAGTACGGCAGATGGGCGTCAACAAAATCGTCGTGTAGTGGTACATATGAAATATCATAAAAAAATATTTGAAAAACACTGGAATGTTTGGATCATGGAATCAGACGATAAAAAACATGAAGTGAAAGAGTATTATCGGAATTTATGATGATAAACCAATAAGAGGGGGCTGAGGACTACCACTTCTTACATTTAGATAAGCGGCTTAACTTTGAAGTCGCTTATTGATGGTGCGTTTTAACAAGTATCGATAGATTAAATACCAGCCACAATATCCTTACTGAAACTCTTCTCGCAGTACTTGCATTTCATTTGCAACGTTTTTTTGTAGTATCGTAGGGAGAAGCAAGTCTGCACCGGCTCATTGTGCGTGATACAGTTAGAGTTCGGGCATTCGAACATGCCTTCAATAAATTCTGGAGTGCTCATTTGGAACTTGTTCTGTACCTGATATTCATCAATGACGTTGATCGTCGCCCTTGGTGCGAAGATCGCCAGCTCGTTCGCTTCCATTTCGTTGAATAGGCGGTTCTCGACCTTGATGATATCCTTCAGACCCAGCTCCTTGCTGGGCAGATTGAAGCCGACGGTGATACGGAGATTGGAGTCCAGTAGCCGCAGTTTCCGAAGGATTTTAATACCTTGACCTGACGGTATATGATCGATCACTGTGCCCATGAGGATCGCTTCTACTTGGAGTTTACGCTTCTCAACCATCATCTTCTCCTCAGATAGTTTCGTTTAGCACCAGCGCCAGTAGCGCTTCTCGGGCATAGACACCGTTTTCGGCTTGTTGAAAATAGTAGGCGTAAGGGGTGCTATCCACATCGATGTTGATTTCATCCACGCGGGGTAGCGGGTGCAAAATTCGTAAGGTTGGCTTGGCTCTCTTCAAGGTTTCCGCATTGAGAATGTACTGGGAGACGATTAGCTTGTACTCGGTCTCGTCGAAGCGCTCTTTTTGAACCCGGGTCATGTAGATGATATCCACATCCTTGACGATCTCTTCGATGCTTTGAGTGGTGCGCCAACGGATGCCTTTTTCGTTGAGTTCTTCCAGTAGATAGTCCGGCATGGCCAAGGCATCAGGTGAGATAAAGGTGAACGTCGCGTTGAAATGGGTCATCGCCTGGGTCAGGGAGTGCACCGTACGGCCGTGCTTTAGATCACCGACAAAAGCAATGTTCAGGTTGTCTAGTTTGCCCTGACATTCATGGATGCTGAACAGATCTAGCAGGGTCTGAGTGGGGTGTTGGTTGGAGCCGTCACCGGCATTGATGACCGGAACAGAGGAAAATTCTGAGGCGACTCTGGCCGCGCCTTCCTGCGGGTGACGCATCACGAAAGCGTCCGTGTAGGAAGAGATGACCCGAACGGAGTCCACTAAGGTTTCGCCCTTTTTTGCCAGGGATGTGTTACTGCCGTTATCGAAACCGATAAAGGTGCCGCCCAGTCGCTGCACGGCTGTTTCGAAGGAGAGGCGAGTCCGAGTGGATGCCTCAAAGAAACAGCTAGCAATGATCTTGCCTTTCAGCAGGTCTGGTCGAGGTTCCTTTTTTAGATTTTCGGCGGTAGATACAATCAAGATCAGCTCTTCACGGGTAAGCTCTGGGATGGAAATAATGTGTTTTTGATAGAGAGGATTGGCCATGTTCTAGCGTACAGTCCTTTTCTTAGTGTGATATCTGAAAGGCGATTGCCGATCAGGCAGACGGGTTCTTTGTTGTGGTTTCGAGCGTTTTTCGGTCAAAAGAAACGCTGAAAGTAGGGGCTCTAACCAATAAAAGGGAAATAGCAGAGCAGGGCTCGGCGCTGTGTACCATCTTGTGTGCCTTTGTGTCTTTGTGCGTGAGACGCAAATTATCACTGCCGGTTAATCTCTGTTACAAAGCGGATCGGATAATGCATTCGGCCAGAGGGACTCGGACAAATTGTGCGACATTGTACGGATGCCCGATGCAGGGTCAAGACGATTTTCTTGGCCTCGCCCAAACATTCTGGACAGTACTTCTGTCAAGGTATCCTTCCGGACGGTCTGAGGCAAGGAGATAAACATAGGAAATGGTCAGAAAGGCTCGTTTTCATAGAGACACCAGATGCAACACGAGGTCGTAGAGGGCGGGAGTGTCATAATGCATCCGCTGTGATGATTGAGATCATTATTCGTTTGTTTAGTGGTGAGTTGGTTGTTTGTTTGTTTTTGCGAATTTTAGAGGTCTCACCCCGACTATCATTCTTAACGGGCCAGCCCGCGTCAGGATCTTTTGTTGGTTTTCCATCTTTGTCGTTTGCTGAACCTGATTGCGCTGCCTCTATCGGTGTGGCATCAATGATATTAATGCGACCTTCGCTCATGATGATGTTTTTGGCTTTAAGCTGACGATTAATCTCCGCTAACAATTTATCCCACCGATGGTATATCTGACCAGTCCAGCAACGCTTCCGTATCATCAAGACTACGAAGAATTGGATGATTTAGGTCAGTGGATGAGACGAAAAGTTTGGGCTGTGTTTCGAAAGATGTTTGCATGCCGATATTTTACCAGAATATGGTAGGATTTGTTGAGTTATGCTGAGGTCTCTTTATAAGATAAGGCCTGAATCAAAGAAGTCACGGATTCGGGTTTAAGGTGAACGAATTCCACAGAGTATTGTCCAATAAGTTTAAATGTCATATTAAATACATATGTGAATCACTCCTTAAGGCACTGTACATGAATACTTCAACGCAATCAATTGATTTACATTTGACCGGCTGTCAAGATTATCTAATATCTGTTCGACTAATGAGAATGCAAGAATCATATTCAATACTCGCGTATTTATGGTCGCTCCCTGTATTGTTTTGTGGTATGACGGTTAAAATTGACATGGCTAACTTAAGGTTGCCTCAGAATCGTTCTCTTTTTGATAGCTTGGAACAACGAATATCAATCAAATTAAGAAGTTGTGTGAAGATCAATTCGAGTAATGCCTCTATAAAACAGAATCAGGAACTAGAGCGGGAACGGGAACTAGAGCGGGAGCGGGAACTAGAGCGGGAACGGGAACTAGAGCGGGAACGGGAACTAGAGCGGGAACGGGAACTAGAGCGGGAGCGGGAACTAGAACGGGAACTAGAGCGGGAACGGGAACTAGAGCGGGAGCGGGAACTAGAGCGGGAGCTAAAGATCCGCCATTGTGACTTAGAGACGGCAACACTGAAGATTAATAAAGAAAAAAATTTGTTATGTCCAATTTGCCATGATTCTCTTTTCAATCATCAAAGAAATTCAATTATGTCGTGCAATCACAGATTTCATGCTGACTGCATTTACAGATGGCTTGAAATTGGAAACATTCAAGACATTCAAGACATTCAAGACACTCACAACATTACAAAAACGTGTCCTGTCTGCCGTGAAGCACCAACTAGCATTTCTGCAAATAAACAGCCTCTTGTGGAGGCTTGTTGTACTAATAATCTCACTCTGTTAGAAGCTGCCTATGATGACGATAAAATGATTACGCGACAAAAATATCAATCGGACATTGATAATAAGCTTTACTGTCTGCTTGAGTTCGCAATTAAAAAAAAGCAGAAACAAATCATCAAATTTCTGATCGAAGGAGAGCTTAGTAACCTTGATGACGAGTCAACTAAGACCGTCACCATCACTGCTTTGCCTCTAACCGCATGTTTTGAAGGCAATCTCCCTATATTACAAGAGATGTTTAGCATAGATACTCATTTTATATTTAAGCAATACAAATCATTGAGTGATGGTAAGCTTTACTCTTTGCTAGAAGCCGCAATGCAATCAAATCAATTGAATATCATCCAGTTTTTGATTGAAAATGGCTTCAATATCGATAACGACGACCTAACCTCTAGCCAGAGAAACTCTTTGATTTTCTTTTACGCTAAAGTAAACCAGACAATTAAATTTAAACAGATTTTCAGCCGTAATTCCAATAGTAATAGTCTTAATATTACGAATAATAATGGCGACTCTCTACTTCAAATAGCCATTATTAATTCTAATGATGAAATCGTTCAATTCCTGCTCACACAGGGTGTCAATATTAATGATTCGTTACATAACAAGAACGGCTCTCCCCTTCAGAGAGCCATGCTACTGAAGAATGGCTGTATAGCTAGACTCTTGATCTGTAATGGTGGTGATATTAATTCTGTGACGGATGCCATAAAGGAGACTCCTCTTCATCGAGCCATTAAATACGAGGCTACAGAGATGGTTGAACTCATGCTCAAACATGGCGCCAATGTTGATACTTTGAGCGGTGCCACTCTTGAACTAGCCATGCAATACAATCACGTTATAGCGAAACGTTGTATCGAACATGGTGCCGATGTTAATGTTTCGACAAACACCATGGATTCCCCTCTTAAACTAGCCATTCGACTAATCCGTCACATGACATTGCTCTGCTTTTATGAAGAAAAAGAGCTAATACAAATACTTCAACTTTTGTTAAGCAAGGGTGCCGACCCTAACCATTCGACGGATACCAGTGTGATGACTCCCCTTGAACTAGCCATTGACGCCGCTGATGAAAGGATAGTTAAATACCTGCTTAAAAATAATGCCAATGTTCATACTTCGACGGGTGACCAAGGGCGTACTCCCCTTAAACGAGCCATTCTAAAGGCATCTGATTCTACAGAGATGATTATACACTTGATCGAAAGTGGCGCTCATACTAATAATACTTCGGCAGATGCTATGAGTAGCACTCCTCTTCAACTAGCCGTGCAAACCACAAAAGTAGAGATAGTTTACTACCTACTCGTTAATCATGCCGATGCTAATACTGCTCCAAATGGTAAAGACCATCCTCTCACATTGGCCATCAAATATAACAAAATCGGGATGGTTGATACATTGATCAGCTACGAAGGGGTCGATATTAATGTTGCACATGATGGCAAACCCAGCCCCCTTCAACTAGCCATTGGATATGGTAATGAAGAGATGACTAAATTATTAATCTCCCATGGTGCCAATATGAATGTTGCACTGGATGGCAAGTGCCCACCCCTTCAACTAGCTTTGCTAACAAGTCATCACGCTATAGCGTACTTTTTGATCCACAAGGGTGTCGATGTTAATGCTTCGTCAAACGACAATGTAAATCCACCGCTTCAACAAGCCATTATAAACGTAGTCAGTGGAATGGCCAGTAAAAAATTAATTGAGCTTTTGATCATAAAGGGCGCTAATGTCAACCATCCTGGGAATCCAAAAGTAAGTAGCCCCCTTCAACTAGCCATTCGATCTGGTAATGAACAGATAGCTCAATTATTAATCTCCCATGGTGCCGATGTTAATGCTTCGGTACATGGCATGAGCCCCTTTCAACTCGCCATACAAAATAATAATCAACAGATGGCTGAATTATTAATCTCCCATGGTGCCGATATTAATGCTTCGGTACATGGCATGAGCCCCCTTCAACTCGCCATGAGATGGATTAATCCAGAGATAATGCACTTTCTGCTCGACAATGGTGCTGATATTAATGCTCCGGATGAGAACATGAAGAGCGTCCTTGAATTTGCTCAAGAAAACCCAGACCGAGCAATGTCTAAAATCGTGCTCAATCACATCAACAGTCGCTGAAAGATACAGACTATAGCAGTCATGTTCATCGTCAAACCATACGTCATTGACCGCTCAACGACTGAGAATTACAAGAATATAAAGCAACGAAAGTTGGCATATGCAGCCGACTTAATACCCGACCCATCACCTACCTTAACTTTAAAGTGAACAAATACCACTGAATGCTATATAATCTCTGTAAAGGAAAACATATTTTTTTATTAGAGACCTCAGCATAACTGTAACTCAGCAAAATCGATCATATCCTGGTAAAATATCGGCACGCAAAGATCTTTCACAACACAGCCCAAATCCACCTCCTTGACGATCTCTTCAATGCTTTGGGTGGCGCGCCAACGGATCTCTTTTTCGTTGAGTTCTTCCCGTAGAGAGTCCAGCATGGCCACGGCATCAGGTGAGATAAAAGTGAACGTCGCATTGAAATGGCTTATCGCCTGGATCAGGGAGTGCACGAATCTGAAAGTAGGGACGCTAACCAATAAAAGGGAAATAGCAGAGCTTAGCGCTGTGTGTCCTTGTGCGTGAGGGGTAAATCATCACTGGCGGTTCGTCTCCGCTACAAGCAATCTGCTACAAGCAATCTGCTACAAAAGACGGATCGGATAATACATCATCCAGACAGAGGCGCTCGAACAAATTGCACGACATTATACGAATAACCGACGCAGGGTCAGGACGATTTTTTTGACCGACTAAAACACTCTGGACAGTATGTCTAACAAGGTCGCTTTTTGGACGGTCTGAGGCAAGCCGTTAAGCTTGGAAGGATGGTTACCTATGATGATTAAAGGGGGTGAGCTAACCCTGCTAAGGGGCTTTGTTGCTAATCTCAACGGTCAGGATCACACTGAATGTTTCTGTTTTTGTAATACTTCCAAGGGAAGGGTAATTCTACAGTGATATCTGCAGTAGGCCGACAGCAACATGGAAGAATTTTACCCTCAGACACAAAAGCGATGGGTTCTTCTAGGTACTCGACAGAGCCTTCAATCAGATCTATCTGACAGCAACCACAGAATCCCTGACGACACTGATATTCCATTTCAATATTTTGGTGTTCCAGTGCTGTCAGCAGCGTCTGTTCAGAACGGGGAATGAAGCTGTAACCGTCGACGATCTTAACGATGTTGGCCATTCAGTCCTTCTCTTGCTTGTGTCCAGTCGTGAGACGGGTGAAAAAAACACCCGTTTGAGTGTTGTCAGCAGATTACAACGAAAAATCGCTAAAATCTTCTGACTGCATGTTGCGGTCAATCTGGCCTACCAAGTAAGAACTGACCTCTACCTCCTGGGGAGCCACCTGAACATTGTCGCTGTTTAACCAGCTGTTCATCCAGGGCAGTGGATTCTGTTGAATGGTAAAGGGCGCATCAAAATCAATGGCCTTCATTCGATGATTCGTAATGTATTCGACGTACTGACTAAGAATATCTTTGTTCAGACCGATCATTGAGCCGTCTTTGAACAGGTATTCCGCCCACTCTTTCTCCTGTTCGGCACCAGTAATAAAAATCTCCCGAGCTTCTTCGTGCAGTTCTTTGGCGATGTCCGCCATTTCCGGATCATCTTTGCCTTCCGCCATCAACTGCAGGATGTGTTGGGTGCCGGTGCAATGCAGAGCTTCATCACGAGCGATCAGCTTGATGATCTTGGCATTGCCTTCCATGGTGGCGCGTTCGGCAAAGGCGAAACTACAGGCAAAGCTGACATAAAATCGGATCGCTTCCAGTACGTTGACCGACATCAGCGTCAGGTAGAGCTTGCCTTTAAGGTCTCGGACGGACACGGTCACTGTTTTATCACCGACTTGATGGGTACCTTCGCCGAGCATGTGATACCAGTGGGTGGCTTCAATCAGATCGTCATAGTAACAGGTGATAGAGGTTGCTCGCATGGTGATGGCATCGTTGGAGATAATGTCATCAAACACCTCCGTCGGATTAGAGACCACATTACGCATGATATGAGTGTAGGAGCGGGAGTGAATGGTCTCGCTGAAGGCCCATGTCTCAATCCATGTCTCAAGTTCCGGCAGGGAGACTAGCGGCAGTAGGGCGACATTGGGTGATCGTCCCTGGATGGAATCCAGCAATGTTTGGTATTTCAGGTTACTGAGAAAAATGTGTTTTTCATGTTCCGGCAGACCATCGAAATCACTGCGGTCGTTGGAGAGATCGACCTCCTCCGGACGCCAGAAGAACGATAGTTGCTTTTCGATCAGTTTCTCGAAAATGTTGTAACGCTGGACGTCATAGCGTGACACATTCACATTACGACCGAAAAACATCGGTTCAAGGGTAGCGTTGAACGACTCTTGATTGAACGTTGTGTAAGTCATAGTCGGGTCAGGTTGTCCTCCGTGGCAGATCGATAGACGTCAATGGTCTTGTTAGTCTGTGGTGGTTGTCTAAAGCAACCGCTGAATTTTTTTGTGTACGCCCAGCATGGGCATGAACTAATGAGGTGAAAGTCCTCTGTAGGAATATCACCGTCGAAAACCGTGTTGTGATTAGACGATAACTACTATCGAATGGCAAGGGCTTAACTGTGAGGTTTGGTCTGAAGGAAGCCGCTAGCAAAACTGCGAGTTGATGAACAAGAACATCATATGAGGCGTAGGCTGAAGGCGAGTTGGCACAAGACGATGAAGCCGTGTGATTCTCGGATGTTTCTTTAACGC
>JAGLCE010000048.1 GCA_023146365.1 Endozoicomonadaceae bacterium | reverse complement strand
TCTCCCTCTGCTTCTCCCTCTCCCTCTCTCTCTGCTTCTCTCTCTGCTTCTCCCTCTGCTAGTGAGACAGTAGAAACAGTTTCAATGAAAAAACAACCAGAATATGATCCTGTATCTGAGTTTAAAATAAAGATTAATGAGAATAATAAAATGATCAAAATGTACAAAAGAAAATCGCAGAAAGTGACCAAAGAGCAAGTGATTTCATCAGGCGATTTGCTTGAATATTTATTTGACAATCTTATAACAGAAGGCGTAAATATTGGTGATAATGATCGAAAACATTATAATAATATAATTATGTTTGTAAGAAATATGAAAGAGTAATTCGTGAATAATTATTAGTTCAATACTCGACAAGTCACTTAACTTTATGAGATCAACAGAGGCGGATTCCTCTATCAGGTTTTCTAGTCATGTGATTGTGTCATGACCTTTGATAAAGGTATTGACACAATTTATTTTATTAATCCAGCGTGACTCGTTCATGAACTTATTTTTTTTTCGAGAGATTACTAACTGTGGTGATGTCATGCGGCATAGTGGATGTTATACTATGGAGCTCCTTATTGAGTTTTCTGACGTTTATCTGAAGATTTGATAATGACGTTATTTTTTCTTCTTCCTGTTTTATCGCCAGAGTAATCTTGTTTAGCAGCTTCACATTTTTAGCACTTCTATCATAATTATCATAGAGAGTGCTTGATAAGCTTAAACGACAATCAGTCTCTTGAATAAGAAGTTTTTCTAAGTAATTCATGAACTCTTTTATATCTGACTTGTTCTTAAGTTTACCAGACATAGTGTGGTGAGCGTCATCGTAGTTACTACTAGTCTGATGTTTTTCTTCACGCTTATTCTTACTTCTTATTATGGAGTATGTATTGTTTAGTGATTTAACTATGCCATGGTTGCATGATGAGCATGAATTATTGGTATTATGAACTTGGATAAGAGGAGCCAGTCTATGATAGTTCTCCTTAATTTTTTTCACGAAATCAATTATATTGGAAATTTCTCCGTTATTTATTTTTTGACATTCTTGAGATAGAGCTATTGCTTTGTTACGGAGGCTAGAAAATTGTGTTTGTTTTCTCTTATAATAATTTAATAGATTACTGTTATTTGATTTCAGTATTGAACATGATACACTTTCATTGACATTGTGAATATATTCGAATATATCTTGGATCAAATTCTCTAACATAACTGTTTGTTCATCATTGATATTTTTTAATATACGAAGGTCATTAGATTTTTCTTTAACCATATTAGCCAGTCCTGTAAGAGCTTCATTGGAGAGTCGTTGTTTTTGGTGGTTTCTATTCATATTTTCCATTTTAAGGAAGGCAATTCCAGTGTTTTCTTTGAAAATATTCAAGTCTATTGTATCATTATGTTGGTTTACATCTAATAATAAAGCATCAAATGTTTTGGCAATTAAACACTCTTCTTCAAACTTTGGTTGATTTGTCAATAATTGATCCTTGTCGCATAAAAAGATTGACACTGCTTCAGTGTTTCTAAGTTGATCTCTTATATCAATAGGCGTTCGCCAATAATCACCTGCAACGTTGCCATTCACCATGAGTAGCATATAGTTAAGATGGATATCGGTTTCTTTGATAATTAATTCTTGAAGTAAATTGAAAGAGACAGGCGTTTCCTTATCTAATAGAATAGTTAAAATTTCCCCTGTATTAGTATAAAATACTTCAACGGGGATAGTGAATTTCAGGAATTTTTGGACTGCTTGGTAGTAGTCATTAAATGAAGATCGTTCTTTGAAATCTGTTTTTAGCAAGTGCGCGAGAATTTTTTCTAAAACCTTTTTTTGAGGAGAACTTATCCTGCAAGTATCTGGTAGATTCTCTGACCAGCTTACAGTCAAGTTGTTAGGATTTTGCTCAGCTGAGATTGCGTTAGTTGGTTTGTTGTTTATCATATGACGCATTGTGCTTACGTCTGTGGGTCCTGAAGAAGGCGAGAACGGATGATTGCCTGAAGCGATATAGCAAAGCGTTACTCCAGTGGACCATAGATCAGTTTTTTGAAAGTCCGTTATCTTTGGTCCTTTATCAAAGTATAGTGCCAATGCTTCTGGGGCTAAGTACCCAGTAGTTCCTACCATGAACGCATCATTAGGATCAAGATTGTCTGCTAATTTGGCTGTACCAAAATCCGAAATTTTAAAAATAATCTTATGATAATCATCGAAATGTTCCAGAATGTTCTCAGGTTTAATGTCACGGTGATCGATCCCTATCTTGTTAAGATGATTGAGACCTTCGGTTAGATCGCTCAGAAATTTAAAAAATAGTTGTGGTGAAAAACCGTAGTAGTTCTCTGGTTTACTAAGTGTAGTGCGTACGTTATTGCCAGAGCAGTACTCTAAAATAATGTATTTGTGCAAAGATACTTCTTTGTCATCATAAAATCCTACGATGTTTCTATGCTGAATCTGTTTCAGTATTGTTGATTCTTTCTCATATTGGGACAACGAATGTTCTTTCAAAGTGAATTCTTTTATTGCGCATTTTTGAAAACTCGGACTATGCAATCCGGAATAAACTCTGGCAGTAGAGCCAGTGCCCAGTAAGTCTTTAGCGTCAAAAACATAATCGCCAATGATAACGCTGGCCCTTGCATCATATCTATCCATGTATAGATTCCTTGTGATTGTTTGAAATGAAAATTAGTGGCTGGTAGGCTGTTTGAAGTTAAAAAAATTGTTTACATTGATTTTTCTTCATCATGTACCTTTGAATAATTTATTGTTGAATAGTTCCAAATTTTTTTATTTTCAGCTATCCATTTATCATAATTTTTTTCGTTACCTTGTCTTTCCAGTCAGATAACCATGTTCATAACGAAGTTAGAAAATTTGATTGGTATTACCGCTTATTTTTTTTGGTCTTAATTTGCATCAAGTATTAATCGACTTCGAATGATGCTGTGCGATCTGTAATGAATGGGATTGTAGAGCAGCCACGGAAGGTGAAGTGTTGCTGAAAGTGGTCCTATCAAATCAAGCCGCCGATTAAGGCTGGATGACTTTTACTAATAACCGTGTCAGCGGCCCAGTCACGCCGTTGATCGAGCAATGGCCATGGAGAGCGGATGATTATGTCATATTTGCGTGAACTTGTTTTTATGAAAATTGTCCATATGAATTTAGTATATAGTGATATTAATAATTTTTAACTTTCAATTAAGTTACGAAGGAATCACTACTTTATGAGTGTTTAAATGTATGTAAGTAATAGTGCTAATTCAATGTGTTCTGTTAAATCTCGTGTGGGACTTGATTGTTCACAGATGATTTTAAATCATACCGCTAAAGTAGAAGATGAATTTCACGTTGAGTATGCCGTAACTTCGATAAACAAAGTTCTCCACAAGATGGGGTTTACTCCCCAAAAACCTTGCTGGTGAGCGTGGCTGAAATCACTGGTACGAAGCGTCACCCAGCCAATGATAATTATCACCGATGGTCATCCCGCCCATCGATCAAAGCTTGTGAGAGAGTATGTGGAATCGGAGCCAAAATTGCTTGGTTTCCATCTTCTCCCCAGCTATTCACCAGAACTAAACCCTGATGAGCAAGTTTGGAATTACCTAAAGGAAGGGTTGGGTAAAGCGGCTCTGAAAACCAAAACGAATTTCATTGCTTATATTCGTTCTCGGATGAAGAAGTTGCAAAGAATGCCAAGGATAGTCGCTGGATTCTTTAGAAGAATTGATACACAATACGCTTGCCGTCAGCGGTTACCTACAAACTGATTATATCAATACGTGTATCAAGCAAGAAGAGTCGTGGGTTTTAATGAATTAGCGCCAGATGGTTTTTTTTAGAGTACATGTCAACGCAAGGCTTATTCGGTACTAATGGAAATTATATTCATTGTGCTCTCTGTCAAAGAACTGCCAAAATAATAGATATTTCTCACAGAAAAATAACGTATATCCGTAATGTCCTCCACGAACCTTGCTGTAATTATTTTAAAGATCCAGCAAGCATGATATCGGTGGATCCACAATATAACAAGTTTGAGAATAGGATTGAAACTTTCAATAACTGGCCTAGAGAGAGAAAACAAACACCCTTTGAATTAACCGTAGCAGGATTTGTATTTTTAGAGACACATTATTCGGTTAAGTGCTTCTGTTGTTGTGGTGGTGTAGATGATTGGGAGCAGAATGATAAACCCGATGAAGTGCATTCGGTGTTTTTCAAGGTAGTTGACACTAATTTCTAGTTTTTAACTCGCTGCTTTCATTTCAGAGTTGTCCGGTTTGTCTGGATTCAGGCTAACCACACCAACAGGCTCGCAATTTCTAACGGAGCCTGACCATCAGCTAGGCGTTGTCGCCTTGTTTTTTTCTAGAACTATTTTTCGTCTTGCTAGTAGCGCTCGGTCTTGTTTTGCATGTCGTTGCGACGGCGTGACAAAGTTAATCTTGCTGTGTTTATGGTTATTGTTGTACCAGTTCACAAAGACTTGCACCCAATCTCGCGCCTTATCGAAGCTGTCGAAGCCTGTAGATGGCCAATTCGTTCGGTATTTCAGCGTTCGGAACAATGCCTCTGAGTAGGGGTTGTCATTGCTCACCCGCGGCCTGATGTATGAGGAAATTATCCCTAACTCTTCTAACTTGGCTTTCATGGTCTGCGCCTTCATCGGGGCTCCATTATCTGAGTGAAGAACCAGAGGGCTTCGGAAGCACTGCTCCTCAAAGGCTTTGCTTTTTTTTCTTGGCTGCCGACTGCGACCACGCCTATGCAGTTGATTATTCGCTTTTAGAGCTCGATAGAAGCTTGCTTCTGAGGCCATATACACACCTTTGTCCAGAAGTGACGGCACTATTTGTGACTGTGGCAAGCTGGCGTATTCAGGCAGGCAGCCTATTTCCAGTATGCGCTGCCGTTCCGAGGTGCTAAGCTTGTTTTTAGGTTCTGACCTATTGGCGTCCAGTTGCCTATCCGAGCGCACATGACCATCAGCGTTGACCCAGCGGCGGTAAGTTCTAAGGCTTATCTGTGTCTCTTTACAGGCTGGTTCCAAACGGCGAGATATGCTTCGCCAGTGGCATTGCTATTATTTTCTGTGCTGTTATAACCGTTACCAAAAATAGCAGCCCATTGACCAGAAACTAACTTGATTATCACAGGTTCTCCAAAGATATAACCAATATCTGAGCTAGATTCACTCCCGTTATGATAGTCCCAAGATAATAAAACATGGGCTGGTAATCCACCCAACAGACTCGCAACCCAAGCAGAATAAGCAAATACAGTATATGTTCGATTAAAAGGCTTAGCCCGCAGAGTTACATCTAATGCATACATACCTTCCCCCTCATCCCAGCCCACCAACCAACATGCTTCTCCACAGGTTTGACACACAAGCATCGACAATATTAGGACTGCCATCCACAAAATAACTGTCAGAATGAGAGGGGCGAGCAAAATCATGTAGTTGCGGCCGAAAGATATCTGGCATAAAAGCCATCACTTCCTTACCTGTGCGCACATTAAAGCCATGGAGCATAGTATCATTGGCACCTACATAAACCATAGGGGTTCTATCTTTATAAGTGTTCTGGAAACTCGCATAACTCATCGTGCGATAAAGCTCACCTTTTGGATAAGGAGAGTTCGGAGACCCAACATAAGCAGGAACAGAGTTTACTATATAACCTAGGAGCCTGTCGGACTTAGCCGACCGTAGCGAGAAAAAGTCCGGTTTGAGTTAGTTTTTATGCTGATTCGAAGCGAATAGTGGTTCAATTCAACGAAAAGCAGCATAAAAAATGGCCAAATTAGGCTTTTTCGTAGTAGGTTCGTGGTAAGTCCGGCAGGCTCCTAGAATACGGGCTCTCTGCCTGAAGCCGCTATTGTTAGTCAACTCATTACTTCGATCTCCCATAATATACGCCGCAACTTGACACTCGTATAAGTTCCCCGCAGTGGAATACCTGATTGGTATTGCGAGGAGTCAATGCTGCTAACTAGAGGAGAAAGAGACATAGACCCATGCAGATAGTCTTAGCTGGTGTAAAGTCTCCGGAGATCATTGTCGGGCATTTACGCAACCCAGTCTGTTTTAATTATGCCATTAGTAGGATCACGTATTAGCTCACCTTCAGCATCAATCGACATAGCTATTAAAGTGCCAAACCAAGAATAACTACTAAATCCCGTCCTGAAAATACGACGATCCCCCCCCTATGGGGGGGACACTGATACGGATATCGAAGCCGCGTGAACTTCCTTATGACCAACACATACTGGTGAGCGTGCCTCACCTGTTCTTGGCATAAATAACGGTTTTTGGGCAATAACCAAGTTCGCAGAGGGTTTCTTGACAGCAGAACTGACAGGCTCAGTTTCAATGCTCAAAGAGAGCGCTAATGGCGCCATAGTAATGAGCCACCCACACATATAAACACTTACATATCGAAATGCTTTTACGCTCATGATTCCCTAGACTGCCACAATAACCGACACACTTAGAGTGAATTTGAGAGCTAGCTGCTCGTAGGCTGTAGTTCTCACAAAACAAGCCAGATGACCATATTGGCAAACCATTACAAGCAGCTAACTCTGACTGAGCGGTAACAGATTCAATCCATTGGTGCACGCAACCCAATTTCATAAAAGAGCTGACTCTGTGAGTCGGCAGGTAAAGTCTCATCTGAGCCTAGGCTTTACTCCGGAACAAATTGCAGGGCGCATGAAGTTGGAGTCTTTTAATAGGACGATTAGCTGCCAAACCATCTATCGTCTGATCAGAAAAAACCAATGGCGCCACCTTCTCCCAGGCAAAGGAAAACGTTATCGGCAACGTAAGGGTGCTGAGGCTTGCGCTCGCTTAATACCTAATCGAGTGGATATTGATGAGCGTCCTGACTGTATCAAACTGAAGAAAGAAGTCGGTCACTGGGAGGGCGGACAGGATGGATATCTTGTGACGCTGACCGAGCGTGTCTCGAAACTTTCTACATTAAATATTGTCGAAGAGTCACATACTCTATTTTTAAGGTGATAATAATGCAAAGGATAAATCAAACAGCTCAGCAATATAAATGTTACTATTGTCCGTGGACTAATCAAGAAGTTAATGATGTATATAGGATCAATCCTCTATGTGATCCATGGAGATTATCGGAATTTAGGTTTCTCACAACTCCTCCGACTTTAACTGCTAGTGTAGAGGTTGAGGATAGAGAGGTTGCGTTAGTTAGAGAACAGGCCAATATAGGTATATGTATATCTGTATCAGGTGTTTCAAGAAGTTTGGGTGATGAAATAAGTAGTTATAATATCATGCACTCTCTTACAAATATGGGATTTAAGGGATCGTTTTCGGTTGTTTATTGCTGCCCTTGTTGTAACTTATATAAGTGTAAATCATTTGATTCCCATGAATCAATAGTCCAAGAAAAATTTAAAAAATTATTTTTTAATTATGACTTTAAGAATAATTGTGGCCTCTTACGGAATAGCTGTGGGGAATTTTTTGATATACGTTTTTTCCACTTTGGAGAGTTACTAAAAAATAAAAGAGCGTTGAAAGAATTTGCGTGCATGGATGTTAAGTTGTTGTTTTCTGGTATTTATACAACAATCTTTGAATGGTTGATTCATGTGGGAGCTTCTGATTGCTTGGTTGGCATTACACCTTATCAATGGGATATTAATAAAAGGTATACGTTGCTTCGAAAACCCGGTTTAAAGAGTGGTTTTCTGATGTGTGGTAATGGAATAATTAGTCCTCATAACTGTATAAAATCACTTCATTCGTATGTAAATGATAATGCGTTACTTCATGACGAGGAACTTTCTATTTTTGAAGTCGCTGATTCTATTTATAAAGGTAATTTTGAGACTGCAGCAAAGCAACAAATTAGTCAATTTCCTTATTTGAATGAGAAAAAAATAATTTTTGATGTGTTGCAGTCAGCAAAAGATAAACGCATTGTCTTATGTTCAGTATATGGACTTGAACAAAAGTATATTATTGAAGATAAAATTAATATTGTCGATAGAATTAGTTTTTCAATTGCAAGTGCTGTTATGCATCAGGGAGATAAGGATGTTTACATAGCACTGATCAATAATTTCAATAACGATGAACTTAATAGACTTGATAATAAGTTAGCAATATCATGTGGAACGAATATTGATATGCGAGTATTACAACTCAAGCATTTCTCTCTTACCCATAAAAATAGGTTAGGTCAGAAAAAAAAACGCGTTCATATTCTTCCTGTTGGCTTTGTGAGTAATCAGTTATTTAAAGGAATGATACAGTATTCCACTATGGCTTTTGTTGAAGGTGCGAACTCTGTAAGTCAGTGTATTCGTTATAAAACACCCTATATGTCAGTAGTTAATTCAGTTAATAGTACAGTAGCTGCTCCAGTTAATAGTACAACTGTATTGGAATTGATATCTTCGGAGATGCAAGGATATGAGTTAACTCCACTACCACAATCATATGATTATACAGGCAGTTGGAGAGAAACTATGATTATGACACTTGCCAGTCAATGCATACGTGGTAAAGTAGCAATATTTAATTTAAATCATTGGATAGATAGTGGATATTTGGTTGCAAGACTGATAAAAAACATACGTCGAGAATTTCTTTGTGTGTGTTCATCCTTGAGTCTTCAAAAATATGATTTTGTTACGGCAGGACATATTATTAATGTTTTCCGTAATCTAATGGGTATCTCACAGCATGATGATGAAACCGTTTCATTTCTTTATCATAATTTTATGGTAGGAAACTTGTCGCTTCGTCAAGCATTTAGGTTAATTAACTGTGGCTGTCTTTCAGAAGATGAAAGTCGTATTATTTTGACTAAAATAATAAAAAATGAATATTTAAATAACAATAGTAAATTAAAACATTTTTTTGATGAATATAGTACAGAGTGTAGTAAAAATGATGTAATGAAGGGAGCTTTGACAGATTTGTTGGAATTATTGGATTCAGAAAGTGAGAGCGATTATAATCTTGATTAAGCAACATTGTATTTTGGTTTAATACGCAATTAATAAGTAATGGGAACAGACTATTGTAAGTTCTCATTTTTTAGATAAATATTATCCAATTCCTGATTAATATCAATGGTTTTCGAACTACGCTATGTGCTGTTATTGGTAGTGTGCATGTTACCAGGCTAGCGAGGGTAAAGGTGGTTTCATATGGCGAAACCTTGCATGTTAATAAAAGGTGTTTAACAAGGCTTCTTAAGTCTTCATCATCACTTTATTTTTTAGAATGGTATGCCAAACAGTAAATTAAATTAATTTAAATTCGCGCCTATATTACTCAAAATAAGAGAAGAATAATTTCTGCAGAATCTCAAATCTGAGGTATGCGCACATTGCATATAATCTGGCTGCCCTACCGGATATCACCTCTGTTGCATGCACTTTTTAATCAGGCGAGACCCGACACTTAACTCCAGACAGAACAAGGCCTAATAGGTAAAATACACCCCTCTGAGTATTTCACTTGCAGAGTGAGTTTGCGTGAAATGGAAAATATAACAATCTGACACCGAATTGGATTTTCTCCGCTTCTTCCTGCATGGCTTCCTCGGTCTCGGCTTTCCAGAGTGCTTGAATCCAGCAGTACTAGGAGGGCGGACACCGATCGAAGTCTACACAGGACAGTCGATTGCACTTATTGCTTGAATCCGGCATTTAGTTGTTTTTTGAGCACATAAAGGGTGTTTAAGTTGCTGTTATCAACAAGCAATTTGTGTAACTTTTCGGATTGAGTTTCACTTAGTTTGTCAGCATCTTTGAGGAGAAAATAATGCGTGCCTTTCATGAGTTTTGTATCTGATTTATTCGCTTTCCTGTATTCAGTTCTGTGTTGATTACCCGTGGCCTTACTGTCATTTTTCATAACATGAAAACGATAAAAAACTTTCCAACGCACACTTAGGTAGGCGCTGAGATTCGAGATGCTGTAGAAACGCTTCTTGCCTTATCTTGAGTAATCCAGTTATAAAGCGAGCCTAATGAGAAAAATCATCAGACCGGTTTTATTGATTGAGTCTCTTTTTTAATCCAGTTTAGGTAGTCAGGCAGGCCAACAGTAATGGGTACTTGGATAATCTGGGGGGTTTCGTAGCTATGCTTCGATGCCAGATAATGCTCCAATGCTGAATACTTGGCGCAGGTGGTTTTGATCTGCATTAAGATCTCGCTTTCAGTCTGCACCTTCCCTTCCCATTGGTAATAGCTCTGTATCTGGCTAGTATGGACACAGGCGCCTAGCCCTTGCTCAATGATTGCCTGAGCGTGGGTGTCTGCCTCAAGCTGGGTTAGATAGGTGGTCATAACCACACAATACTCTGTTTGCTTGCTCATCGGATTTATGCAGCCAATTAGTTGTTGAAAGAAAAGACAAAAATGACAAATGTGCGAGAATAATCACGAACTTATTTCTGCCATATTGATCCAAATGTTTATCAGTCTCACGCTTGTTGAGGAAAGGAGAGATTCTGTTATGATTCATCGTTTTTTTATGCTTACCGATGCTTACCGCCGAAGACAGGACAATAACAAATGCTTGCAATTTTGAATAAGTTCAAGCGATTTTCCCAGTATAAAAGTGATATATTGTCAGGATTGACAGTCTCTCTTGCGCTGGTTCCCGAAGCTGTTGCCTTTGCTTTGGTTGCGGGAGTGGGACCTTTGGTTGGGCTCTATGCGGCTTTTCTAGTGGGCCTGATCACATCCGCTATCGGTGGACGTCCCGGCATGATTTCCGGTGCAACTGGGGCGCTGGCGGTGGTGATGGTGTCGCTGGTGGCGCAGCATGGTGTTCAGTATCTGTTTGCCACAGTCGTGGTAATGGGTATCTTGCAGATCTTGGCGGGTATCTTGAGACTGGGTAAATTTATCCGGTTGGTGCCGCACTCGGTGATGCTGGGGTTTGTCAATGGTCTGGCGATCGTGATCTTTCTCGCTCAATTGGAGCAGTTTAAGACGATAGGGATGGATGGCGCCAAGGTCTGGTTGAGTGGTGAGCCGCTCTATCTGATGCTGGGGTTGGTGGTGCTAACCATGGCGATCATCGTTCTGTTGCCGCGGTTGACCAAGGCAGTACCGTCTTCACTGGCAGCGATTATAGGTGTTTCTCTGTTGGTGATCGGCTTTAATCTGGATACTCTGGCCGTGGGCGATGTGGCTTCTATTGCCGGCAGTCTGCCGAGTTTTGCCCTGCCGGAGGTTCCTGTGAGCTGGGAAACAGTGACAATCATTTTTCCCTATGCGGTGATCCTCGCAGCTATAGGCCTGATTGAATCTCTGCTGACGATCAGTGTGATTGATGAGATGACCGACACCGTTGGCCAGAATAACCGGGAGTGTGTCGCTCAGGGTCTCGCCAATACGGTCACCGGTTGTTTTGGTGGTATGGGCGGTTGTGCGATGATCGGTCAGAGCATGATCAACGTGAACTCAGGGGGGCGGGGACGTCTGTCTGGTTTGGTGGCGGCGGTGATGTTGCTGGTGTTTATCCTGTTCGCCTCATCATTGATTGAGAGGATTCCTCTGGCTGCGCTGACCGGTGTCATGTTTATGGTGGTTATTGGCACGTTTGAATGGAGTAGTTTTCGGATACTGAGAAAAATTCCGAAGACCGATGCCTTTGTATTGATTCTGGTCTCGGTAGTGACTGTCTGGACAGATCTGGCTATAGGCGTCATTGTCGGGGTGATCGTGTCGGCACTGGCGTTTGCCTGGAGTCATGCCAAGCATATTCGGGTGGATACTCTTTTCAATGAAGAGGGCAGTAAGGTGTATGAATTACATGGACCACTCTTTTTTGGCTCAGTCAGTCATTTCATGGCGCTGTTTGATCCCAAGAGTGATCCGGAGGATGTAATTGTGGATTTCCGATACTCGCGAGTGTGTGATCACTCAGGGCTGGAAGCTATTGATACTCTGGCTGAACGCTATGTGAAGGCAGGCAAGAAACTGCATCTTCGTCATCTGACCGATGAGTGTCGTTTCTTGTTGAGCCGTGCACAGGGTCTGGTAGAAGTGAATGTGTTAGAAGATCCAGGCTATCACCTAGCCAGCGATAAGCTGGGTTAAGTTGTTTTTAAAACGTCAGCAGAGTGTTTGTCATTGTAGCGATACTGCCTTGACTGGCGATGCCGACCAGTAGCTTTGTAGTTCGCTAAGGTTTGCCGAAACAATCAGTCCCGATATTACGATCAGTAGTATGGGCAGTCCGATCGCCAGCAGGTTGATCAGTGACGGTGGTTGTTTGGGTTGTTCGCCATAGTGGTTTTTGCCCCGGTGTCCTAGTCGTAGAGCGATGTACAGGAGAAAGGGAATATTGGTAAATGGTGTAAGGCTTATTAAACTGAGCCAGCCGATGTGGCCGATATCGTGCAATCGTCGTATTTGCAGGGGGATGCAGGCCAGAATGGCAAGGAATAAGAGTGCAGTAGGCGTGATGATATAGACACTTTGATTAACCACAGGATTGTTGTCTGGTGCCAGCATCCATAATGTGGCAGAGAGTGCCGTCGCCAGTAGAAATAGAAGCGAGGCATAGACAATAAAGTAGGCTCTACCAAGACGTCCTTTCGGAGATAGCGCGATACTTGTCTTGGGTTTTTGTGTGGTGTTCCAAGGCGGTATCTCTCTGATCGTATCGAGGATGGTAGACGGTGGTTCAGGCTTCTGGACGATAATCCGACACACTGCGCCTGCCCGAGTGATGGTCTCTTCGTAATACTTGGCTTCATTCTGGCTGAGGTTTTTTTTGATGATCACCGGTTGTCCGGAAAATAGTTGTTCAATCTGAGGCGTTTGAGCTTGGAACAATAAGGTGATGTTTCGTTTTACCTGTTCCGGTGGATAATCAGGTTGTGTCTGTCCGTCAAAGACAATTTTGTAGCGTGTAGTATCCATACGGTGCAATCCTCGCCTTGGTTACGAAGGTCGATTCTGGTATCAGAACGGTTTCACCATAACCAGTATGACTATGCCAAGCAGTATCAGCACTGGAAACTCGTTAAAAAAACGATAGAACGTATGGCTACGAGTATGGGGGTCATTGATCAATCCTTTAAGCAGGCGGCCGCAAGCATGATGATAACCCAGTAGCGCCACAATGAGTGCCAGTTTGGCGTGAAACCAAGCTTGCTTCAGTAGCAAAGGTTGCATGTGTAGCAGCCAAAGTCCGAAGGCTAGGGTCAGGATCATGGATGGCATCATAATGCCACGGTATAGTTTCCTTTCCATCACTTTGAAACGCTCAATGCTGATGCTGTCTTCGCTCATGGCGTGATAAACATACAGACGAGGTAAATAGAACAGTCCGGCAAACCAACAGGTCATGCTGATGATATGGAACGCTTTAATCCACAAGTAGAGCATTGGAGAGTTGATTCCGTATTATTAGTGTTGGCGAGAAACTTGACACCAAGTTTCAATATTTTCACGGATAATGATACCAGTAATTTTATGAGGCTGGTTGTTGATCATCCCGATAGTGATGATAATCAGCAATTCTGGTGGCATAATTGCTGAATTTCGGGTTTGAGTATCGCAGTGAATGCAGTGAATGATCTTTATCGTATGACACTTATGCTCGCTGTTATTGATAATCTGGTGAAAGGGCATGCTGGTCAGACTGTCCATATCATGAATATTATGTTTGGGAAGGAGTCAATGGATCTTAAGTCAGTTGGCCTGTTGTCTTGACTGGATGTTTTATGACTAATCAGTGGTGCTGGAGAGCGTTCTTTTGAAGCGTGCGGAAGAGACTGAATCGACTGGTTGCATTGAATCTCATGCGTTTAAACACCGTCGTTGGTATTGGGTAGTGACAGGGCTGCTCGTGCTTAGCTTTGGTTTGAGTGGTTATTATCTGGGTGGTTCTTGGGCTTGGAATGCTATTGACGTGATGCGTGAAGAGCTGGTTAAGCGTCAGACGCAGCTTCAAAAACAGGGTCAGCAGCTGGTTTTACTAAAACAGCAGATAGCCGTTATTGAACGTTTCGGTCAGATTAACCATGATGCGGCTGAAATGGTGCGAAATAATATCCGACGATTGAAGGATAAAAGTGCAGAGCTGAGTCAGGAGCTGGTGTTTTATCGTAGTATTATTGCGCCAGAAAAAGAGAAAGAGGCAATTTCGGTACAGACATTCGAACTGCTAGCCACGGATCGTCCTGACCATTTTCAGTGGAAGCTGGTGGTGATTCAGTCCGCCAAACGGCATCAGTTTCTCAAAGGTGAGCTGCAGGTGACGATTGTCGGTAAGCAAGGCGACCATTCGGCCAGTTTTGCATTGCATGAGTTGTCGCCACAGCTAGATAGCACGCTTATCCGGCTGGGATTTCGCTATTTTCAGAGTATCCCAGGCAATGGCGTTCGGGGTGATATCGCGTTGCCAGAAGGTTTTACGCCGGAATACCTGCAAGTTTCCGGACAGATCACCAGCCCGAAGCAGCAAACCATTAACCACAGGTTTAACTGGGTTATCGAGGAGTCTTAGTTGCTGATTGGGATTATCTAACCTGTGTACGCGACAGTGCGCTTTAAGATGGCCAGGGTCGAGATTTCGCTACATAATAAAGAGAGCAGAAGGTCGGCCGGAAAGGAGTGGGGGCAGCAGCAGGTTATGCAGATTGAGGTAGAATGAATAATTGTCAACCCTGTTAGTCATTTGAGTTGACTGTCATGCTAGGTTAATTGAATAATCGTTGAAATTTATATAGTTTGGGAGTGTGGATGTCCGCCGTTGATACCTTTATACCAGAGCCAATTACCTTTACCGACCAGGCCGCCGCCAAAGTACGCAGCTTGGTGGAGGAGGAGGGTAATGATCGCCTGATGCTTCGAGTGTTTGTCACCGGTGGTGGTTGCTCCGGTTTTCAATATGGGTTCACCTTTGACGAAGAGTTGAATGACGATGATACCGTCGTAGAAAAGTTTGGCGTGACAATGGTTGTAGATCCCATGAGTTTTCAGTATTTGGTGGGGGCTGAGGTGGATTACATGGAAGGATTAGAAGGTTCTCGTTTCATTGTGAACAATCCCAATGCATCGGCAACTTGTGGTTGCGGCTCTTCATTCACCATCTGACGTTTGCATCGCTAATTGAACACCTCCGTTTGTGAATACCCCCGCGGATTTCTTTTTTAAGACGGATAGATTTATGCCGGATAAATTCCACCGAGGATGCGTTTACCTTTGGCATGAGTGACACTGGGAAGGTTTCCTGATAGTCCGTGAATGGCTTGTTTGGCCAGCCAAGCAAAGGCAACGGCCTCGACCCATTCGGGAGCTAATCCGAGTTTATGGGTGCTGTTAACGGTGACATTGGGCAGAGTATCGGAAAGACGTTCAAGTAGTGCCGTATTATAAGCACCGCCGCCACAAACAAATAGTTCTTGGCAGTCTGCAGCATAATGAGTGATATCTTCGGAGATGCTGCGAACAGTTAGTTCCATGAGGGTTGCCTGAATGTCGGCTGGAGTCAGGGTATGTTGAAGGGGTAGATAATGATCTATCCACTTCGGATTGAAACGCTCTCTGCCGGTGCTCTTCGGTGGTTTTTTACTGAAATAGTCGTCTGATAGGAAGGTGTCAAGGAGTGCTTTGTCGATGGTTCCACTGGATGCCCAGTCACCATGATTATCGTATGGTGTACCATTATGCCGATGATTCCAGTAATCCATTAAAACGTTACCCGGGCCTATATCGAAGCCGTTGATCGGCAGGTTAATTGACTGGGGTAGAATACTGATGTTGGTCATACCTCCAATATTCAGGATTATGCGGGTTTGCTTCGAGTGTCGAAAAATGGCTTCATGAAAGGCGGGTGTCAGTGGTGCGCCTTGTCCGCCTGCCGCCATGTCCCGCCGTCTGAAGTCGGCAACGATCGGGATGCCGGTCATTTCGGCAATATGGCTTGGGCTGCCGATTTGTAGGGTGTTACCGGTTTCTGGAAGGTGGCGGATGGTTTGTCCGTGGCTGCCAACCGCTCGGATGTCTGATGCTGTCAGCACAGACTCCTTCAGCAACTTATTCACGGCCTGCGCGCTGAGTTGAGCGACCTGAATATCGGCAAGCGCCATACGGGTTATCTCGTCAGCTCCCGCTTGGCAGAGTGCGAGCAAGCTCTGTTTTAAGGGTTTAGGCAGCGGGATGGAGGTATGATGTTTTAGTATGGGAAATGGTAATGCCAGATCAACCAATACGGCATCCATGGCGTCCATGCTGGTGCCTGACATTAGGCCAATGTAAAGCTCGCAGTTTTGTTGATCAGCGAGTTGCATCGCTGTCGTCGCCGCTCTTGGACGCAAGCAATGTGTGGTTTTGACGAGTCTCTAGTTCGGTCAGCATAACTCGGGTAATTCTGTTGAAAGGTGCTATTTCCGACTGAGGTAATGGTTTTGCGTCAGGCAGTTTAACTTTGAGAGGGTTACGGTGAACGCCGTTTACCCTGAACTCATAGTGCAGGTGAGGGCCGGTGGCGTATCCGGTTGTGCCTACATAGCCGATAATCTGTCCCTGTTTTACCTTGGTACCTTTACGTATTCCCGTTTGAATGTTGCGCATATGGGCGTATACAGTGGTAATGTTATTGGGATGATTCATATAAACCACATTACCATAGCCGTGTTGCTTGCCGGCAAAGTGGATCACGCCATCACCGGATGCTTTGATCGGCGTACCGGTCGGTGCTGCATAATCCACTGCTCTGTGTGGACGGTTGGTCTTGAATATCGGGTGTTTTCGATCGGGATTGAAACCGGAGCTAATGCGGGTGAAGTCGACCGGCGTACGGATGAATGATTTGCGTAGACTTTCCCCTTCTGGTGAATAGTAATCTGTATGTCCTTCGGTGTCGGTGTAGCGGACGGCTTGGAAGGTCTCTCCCCGATTTATGAATTTTGCCGCAAGGATGTTGCCGTAACCGATCGATTGGCCGTCGAGAAACTTTTCTTCGTAGGTCAGATTAAAACTGTCGTTAGCGCGAATATCCAGAGCAAAATCGATATCCCAGCCAAAGATGCTGGCTAGTTCCATGGTTAGTTTGTCGGGTAATCCGACCCGATTTGCAGAGAGAAATAGGGAATCAGTAATAATGCCAGTCACATGATTGTGGCGTGTTTCAGGTTTACGGATCACCTTTTCTACCTCGTAGAGGTTCCCGTTACGGGTGAAGTGCAGGCTTTCAAGACGGGTGCGAACATAGCGAAGCTGCTGAAGTTCTCCCTCAGAGAGTGCAAACTCAAGGGATTGCTCAGGTAGGATGGATGCCAAAGAGCGACCTTCTTGGCTGCTGCTGACCAGAGCATGAAGTGTGTTGGCGCTCAGATTCTGCCTGGAAAATATATCAGATAGGGTGTCACCTGACTTGATCGTGATCTTTTTCCAGTGAACAGGGATTGACAGTGTCTTGTCTTGAATATCAGAGACGATAGAGTGTGTCAGGCTATTGTTAAGTGTGTTTGGCAGGGTGGCTAATGCATCAATGGTCAGAGGCGTTTCAGAGCGCTTGGCAGAAGCTGGTTCAGATGGCAAAACAATAAGTAATAGGAAAACCACGACCACCAAGCCGACTACCAAAAGGAGATGGCGTTTCGGAAAGGCTTTTAGTGTTTGTCGCATAGTGCTGCCATGATGACTGATCATACTCCCCAGAGCCATGTAACCGTGTATATTTTAAGTATATTTTAAGTATATTTTAAAAATAGATTATAAGCGCATACTATGACTAGATGACAGCCATTTTTTGACGGTTTTAGGCTGCGACCGAGGTGTTCTGTATCGAGCGATTAACCATAGTGTACATTTGTTGACTATTTTTGATAGAATAATCGATTGTCGTTTGGGTTTCAGATAGGTATGAAGCTTTTTGAGATGTAAAAATCGGATAGCCGATGAGTTGTTAAATTTACACAGAAGAGTACCTGATGTCGATAGAAAGCCTGCGAATAGACTCATGCAGACGTTAGTCTATCGCCGTACAGCCAGTGAACCAGTACTCGCCAGAATGAAGCAACTTGCTTGAATGGTATGAATCATTAAAATCAGAGATCTTTGCCTGCAAGGGATAAGCGGGTCAAAAACCCTAACCGTTGTTTTTCGGGTTTTTTAATAAATTTTGGCGTTGGCAATTTTCTGCCGATGCGCATAACTGTGTTGGTGCATGGCTGAGTCTTTATCCGGCAAGCCGGACAATTATAGGTAGTGAGAGATGTCTGACGATCCAAACGCATTATTACAGAATCTGCAAGCTCGTGGGCTAGTGAATCAGGTGACGGCGCATGAAGAGCTAGGGGAGCACTTGGCCAGCGGCTTTCGTACACTGTATTGTGGTTTCGATCCGACGGCTGACAGTCTGCATTTGGGGCACTTGGTGCCGTTGCTTGTGCTGCGGCGTTTTCAGGAGGCTGGGCACAAGCCCATTGTACTGGTTGGCGGTGCGACAGGTCTGATTGGTGATCCCAGCTTCAAAGCGGCTGAACGTCAACTGAATACGACGGATGTTGTAGCCAGTTGGGCGGACAAAATTCGGGGTCAGGTTAGCCAGTTTGTCGATTTCGATAAGAGAAGCGATAATGCCGCTGTTGTCGTCAACAATTTGGATTGGATCGGTGATATGAATGTGCTGACTTTTCTGCGTGATGTCGGTAAGCACTTTTCTGTCAATAATATGATTAACAAGGAATCAGTCAAACAGCGTATTGATCGAGAAGATTCTGGTATCTCATTTACTGAATTCTCCTATATGCTGTTGCAGTCTCTGGACTTCGCCGAGCTGAATCGTATCTATGGTTGTACCCTGCAAATTGGTGGTGGTGACCAGTGGGGTAATATTGTCGGTGGTATTGATCTGGCTCGAAGGATGAATAAAGCACAGACCTTTGGCTTGACTGTGCCACTGGTTACTAAAGCTGATGGTGCTAAGTTTGGTAAAACGGAGTCTGGTGCTGTCTGGTTGGATCCTCGTAAGACATCGCAATATATTTTCTACCAGTTCTGGATGAACACTGCAGATGCGGACGTCTACAAATTCTTGCGTTATTTCACGTTCCTCAGTATGGACGAGATCTTTGGTATAGAAGAAAATGATGCCCAGACTCAGGGTCGTAAGACAGGACAGGGTATACTTGCCCGTGAGGTAACGCGTATTGTGCATGGTGAAGAAGGACTTCGCTCTGCTGAGCGTATTACTGAAGCGCTGTTCTCGGATGACCTGAGTGGATTGTCAGAGCAGGAGCTTGAGCAGTTGCGTCTGGATGGTCTGCCATCTTCCATGGTGATGCCTGCTAACTTAAAGGGTATGTCGATGACGCAGCTCTTCACTGATCATGATGTAGCGTCTTCAGGAAAACAGGTGAAGGATGCGTTGGGGCGTGGCGCAGTATTCTTTAACGGTGTCGCCAAAGTTATGGATGATAACATGAAGTTGCCTGAGTGTTTCGATCGGGGAAAAGCACTTTATGGGCGTTTTTTTCTAGTGAAACTCGGCAAGAAAAAACATCATTTATTTGAAGTGCAATAAGTTGATTAAAGTTGCATGATAAAAGGCCAGTCATCTGATCTGGTCTTTTTGTTTTCAGTCGGTTAAAAAAACGGTATTAGAGACAATCAGCTTTAGACTAAAATCTCAATACAAAGACGATTGAATCGAATGTATCGTCTGTCGTAATGTGCATGTTGCCTAGAATATTGGTTAGCGTTGGCTTGATTAAGTAGCTTCTCGAATTAAGTCGTTCTTCTCCGAGAAGGATAAGCGCACCGTTTTTCCTGGTATTTTATTTAATGATGATGCATGTCATGGCATCCCAGTCAATATTAACTTTCTTTGAGGCAGGTATGCACCCAGACGACGTAAACTTTTTGTTAATATCCTAGTACTTTCTGAATCAGCACTCTGTTTGTTTTTATAATTATCATAATCATTCATTATTCTTGATGATGATTCAGGCATTAAATAAAAATTGAGAATGCTATCTTTATCCATTGGTGCTCACCTGCCTGAGTATATTTATTTGAATTCTGGAACAACACCCTAAAGATAAGAGCAAGGGTTACAGATTGAATGAGCCGGATGTTTATTATGTCAGCAATGAAAAAGATCACAAGACTTAATGAATGTGGACGTAAAGCCCCCGTTGTTGCCACATGAGAGCAAGGTTATCGTGGATGTCGAAAGCAATGATGTGCATGAGATGGTTTTTTATGGCAGACTAAATAGTAACGCTTTATTTACCCTTCTGGGCTCAAAAGGACTCTTGTCCTGAATAAACCAATGGTAGATGCAGTTATATATACGTCATGTGCAAAGGCAACATCGATGATATCGAGTATGGCAGTGTTTATATTTTTATTCTCATCGAAAAGATCTATTGTTTTCACGATATCATTTTTCAAGGCATCCCAGTTAATCTTGAGTCTCTCTTTGACAGACACACCTATCTGACGCAGAGAGTCAACTATTATATCGATATGATCTGACTTGGTAGTAGATTGTTCTTTCTGATGATTTATGGCTTGTCCTAAGGCGTTCTGCATTGCATAAAGAGCGATAACGGAATCTTTATCTATTGATAGATGGTTTCCAAAGTCGATATGATAAATTTTTAGTTCGTCATTTTCTATGGCAGCCATTATGTTTCCATTATGCATATCCGCACTGCAACGACCTGCAGTGTATAACCCTTTTTCCCATACATCATAAGAAAAGGCTATAATTTTCTTTTTGAGCAAAGTCCTCGCCAGATCACTATTATTTTCAAATAGATTACGTAGAGTAGCATCATAGTTTAATATTGGATTAATTATCTTCGTTTGGAACTCCTCGTCAGTACAGCTGAGTGGTACCCCATGAATTTCTTCCATTACCATAATGTCTCGTGTGGATGATTTTGTATCGACGTTTGGCACCTTGATTTCAATGGGTATGCTCAACCTATATAGTTCCGTAGTACTATTGATAATACAAAGCTGGTTAGAATATGGCCTATTTTCATTTTCGAGATAATTGTGACACTGTTCTGAATTTGGGCCATGAGTAGATGCCTTACATGGGCAGCTATCTGTTTCTGTGATATTAAATGGATTTATTTCTTGTTTTATGTCATCAAAAACATGCTTCTGGGTAATGGTATTGTGCAACTCATAGCGCAAATCAAACTCTTTGGATATGGTTTCCAAAAACATTGTGATGGCTTTGACTGTACCTTTGCCTACTGCCTCGGGTTTCAGTATCGACATTATTTTCAGCAACGTGGAAATAATAGTTTTATCTGATAAAAATTTAATCTCCAAATTTCTATTGACAACTTTTACCACACGAGTACCACCACCGATCATGGGAATACTAACAACGGAGGCAATGGTTCCTGTGCCTACAATTTTAATTTTATGGGGGCAGGAACGATCATACTCTAACCCGTTTTCATCAATAATCTTTGTTATTTCTGATATACTCATTCCGTCGTTATCATGCATTGATTTATTGAGTTCTATTTTTACTTTCTTGAATATTTCATCACTTCTTTGGATGCTGAAAACATGAGATATTATATCATCATGAGAAGCAATAAATTGAAGTATTTTTGCCATTATGCCACCCATGTTACGAATGTTTCGTATTCTCTCTACTGGGTTTTTGTCATGATTACGGGCGATCTGGATGATAACTTTTAGCCACATAAATGTACGGACGACTGTAGTGGCACAACGCTTAATGTTAAAAACGATCCACTTAGCATAGGATAGCTTTCTTAGTTTTCTATCACTTAAAGGTTTTCCATTACTATCAGTGTCAAAGCAAAAATTGTCAGGGGCTGATGTGCTTGTATGGCCTGTTATTGCATCTTTTGATTCTGGTGCAGAATGCGAATAGTTTGAATTAACGTTAAGCGATGTTGAATCCATGTGCGTCGTCCCTTAGCTTGAAATGCTTGAAATAAAAATACAAAAATACATAACCAATATAAAATTTCGACCATTATTTTTAACAAAAGTTCAAAAATAATATTACATTCAGAAATTAGTGCTGTCGGTATGCTGTTGGGGATATTGATTTTAACGCGAATAAAACCGGATTTCAGGAATTGAAAGCGAAAGGGTAAGTGTTTAATATAGGGTATAGGGGTTTTGTCCCTCATTCAAGGCGTTAAGATTGGCACTGGACTTGATCAGCTATTGCGCTATTTTTGAAGAACGTTGCTGGATGATTGAGTAAGAAATCCTTTCCATTTTATTTAATAGCTCAGTATAAGATGGCAATGCGATTCATGGTTTTATGCTGTTTTTTTGGTATGAGTTCTCCAGTGATTTTGTCATCTTCGAATGGGACGGTTCTTGTTCTAGCGGTATAGATATCAGTTGCAAAGTGATAGTTGATCACGGTGTTGTGGTGATCTTTTGTCTTGAATTGGTCGAATACTTTTTCGATGATTCCATCTTTATCGATCAAAAAGCTGATGCGGTGAATGCCGTCATACTCTTTCCCCATGAATTTCTTTAGTCCCCATACCCCGAATTGATCAGCAACGGCATGATCTGTATCTGATAGTAGGGTGAAATTCAGGTTATGTTTTTCAGTGAAACGACCCAGTCGATTGACAGGGTCTGGGCTGATTCCCAGAACGACAATGTTATGTTCGTCCATCTCTGCTTTGCTATCACGTAGATTGCAAGCTTGAGTGGTGCACCCTGGTGTCATGGCTTTTGGATAAAAGTACACCAGCACGTTGTTTTTACCTGTAAAGTCGCTGAGAGATACGGTGTTGCCCTGTTGGTCGAGTAGAGAAAATGAGGGGGCTCTGCTGCCTGCTTGTAAATACTGTTGCATTGTATAGATGCTCTATTGTAGTGGTGTTTAAAGATTAGTTAGAATGTGGGGATTATGCGTAATTGTTTCAACGGCTCTATGATGTGATCCGTTTTATCTATGTAATTTTCGGTCAGCTTATCAGTCAGTGGCCAGTGGCTCGGTCGTGTAGGGTAAAGCGGAGCGATTGACACGAAGCCGAAACGC
>JAGLCE010000047.1 GCA_023146365.1 Endozoicomonadaceae bacterium | reverse complement strand
ACAGAGGAAAGACCATTAGGTTTAGCGAGCGTACCCATTTGTGTATCTATTTTTTTGATCAGACTCCCATCCTGGAGATTCACAACATAAAGATATGCCCTGCCAGTGGAATTGTTGTGGTAACCGTTACCAAAAATAGCGACCCATTGACCAGAAGCTAACTTGGTTATCACGGGTGTTCCAAAGGTATAACCAAGATCTTGATGATCTGTGCTTCTCTTAAATTCCCAAGCGAGTATGTTATTAGCTGAAAAATCAGTGGCAGGATCTGTCACATTTAGTGCATAAATAGCTCTCCCCCCTGCTCCGAGCCCACCAATCAGCAGAGTTTTCCAAGTACTGCCCACACAGGCATCGACAGCACTAGGGCTAGCATCCACATAATAACGGTGAGAATAATCGGGTGTAACTAAATCATGCATGTCACGGTACGATGGTATAAAAGCCATCGCTTCTACGCCTGTGTCCGCAGAAAAGCCATGGACCATGCCATCATTGGCACCTACATAAAGCATAGGGGATCTATTTGCATGAGCGTTTTTGAAGCTTGAATAAGAAGTCGTTCCACAAAGTTCATTATCTGGGTAAGGAAAATCCGGAGGCCCAACATACGTAGGAACAGAGTTCACTATATCACCTAAAAGAGTGCTTCTCGACCTGAAACCTTGAGTACGAGAAGGGCCTATCTCATAGCTTTTATTTCCGTGCCAATAGTTCATAACTTCATATTCGTATGCGAATTTGGGACGAGCGCCGGTGGTTATAGGAACACCTCTCACGTACGCTTGAGAGTCCAGACGAACCGTGGAATATACAATTCCTGTTAGCGCAGTAGGAAGCTTACTCTTCAAGTCAACTGTGAAGATTTTCCTGGAGTTGCTTTGCAACTGTGCCAGTTTGTTTGCCGCACTCCAATGTACTACCTCTGAGCCATCTGCATTACGGAGTAGATTACCATCACGATCAATCGACATAGCAACTAAATCGCCACTCCAGTCAGAACTATTAAATTTCGTCTGAAAAATACGACGATGTACCTGCCCCACATCGGGCTCTCCCACTAAGGACGTTTTGTAGTGATCGATCCTTGGAGTCTGACCAATACACGCAGCCTCGTCTGACAGCCCTGGTGGCAAAAATAAGGGTTGCTGGGACAGTTTAGTAACGTCTGGAGAGACCATATCGTCTATAGTCAACCTCTTGAAAAATAAGCTCATTCCCGACTGTTTATCCAACTGGAATGTGATGTAGCAGTTTGCTGTTGTGCAATAACTCGAATCAATGTAGAAAGTATTTATCTGGGGCGCATTCCATGCATGACCATGAATTGGATATTTGCTTGCAATGACTCTATTGCCATAAAAAACATTGATTAAGGTATCATTACCCCAGCCTGCCCAAACAAATTCTGCCTTAACACGTTCATGCGCTTTGATGTTTAATGGAAATTTGATGTAAGCTCCGTTTCCAGTCACGCGCCAAGAGTTATACTGCCAATCATGCGATCCATGGTAAATAGGATCGCCTGTGAAGACGCCAGATCGCCGATAGCGGACTAACTTATTCTTAGCAATCTCAGCTGAGAAGCTGCCAATCTCAGTAATATGCGCAACGTTTGGAGAGTTTATAGTCAACTGCTTGAAAAATAAGGCCTGTCTCGACTGCTTATCCAACTGTAATGTGATGTAGCAGTTTGCTGTTGTGCAATCACTCGAATCAAGGTAGAAACTACTTGTCTGGGGCGCATTCCATGCATGACCATGAATTGGATATTTGCTTGCAATGACTTTATTGCCATAAGAAATATTGATTAAGGTATTCTTACCCCAGCCTGCCCAAACAAATTCTGCCCTAACACGTTCATGCGCTTTGATGTTTAATGGAAATTTGATGTAAGCTCCGTTTCCAGTCACGCGCCAAGAGTTATACTGCCAATCATGCGATCCATGGTAAATAGGATCGCCTGTGAAGACACCAGATCGCCGATAGCGGACTAACTTATTCTTAGCAATATCAGCTGAGAATTTGCCAATCTCGGAAGAAGGCAGAACGTCTGGAGAGACCATATCGTCTATAGTCAACTGCTTGAAAAATAAGACCATTGGCGACTTATTATCCAACTGTAATGTGATGTAGCAGTTTGTTGTTGTGCAATCACTCGAATCAAGGTAGAAACTACTTGTCTTGGGCGAATTCCATGCCTCACCATGAACTGGATATTTGCTTGCAATGACTTTATTGCCATAAGAAATATTGACTAAGGTACGACTACCCCAGCCTGCCCAAATAAAGTCTACCTTAACACGTTCATGCGCTTTGATGTTTAATGGAAATTTGACGGAAGCTCCTTTTCCAGTCACGCGCCAAGAGTTATACTGCCAATCATGCGCTCCATGGTAAATAGGATCGCCTATGAAGACGCCAGATTGCCGATTAACTTATCATTAGAAATATCAGCTGAGAATTTGCCAATCTCGTAAGCATACGTCACTGTGACATTTATGGTCAAGAGAAAAAATAAAATATTATTGATTCGCATACTAAGCATCCATCATAAAACACTAAATAACTTCATAATAACTTCTAAAACAATCGTATTGAAAAACTACCCACAGATAATTTACGATAACCCAATGATAGTAACCTGTAAATTTAACTTTGCAATCGTCCATTTCTGATACCCTCAAGAGGGTAAAAAATAGGCGATGCAAATGAACACTGAAACAATTAAAGCTCTGGCACTTAATCTCGCCAAAGACATTAAAACCCCTGATGATCTAAGCGCGCTTAGTGTTCATCTCACTAAAATAACCGTTGAGGCAGCTTTGGGGGCAGAGCTTGAGGCGCATCTTGGCTACGCCCCCAATTAAGTACGCACCGGCGACAGAAATAACAGTCGCAATGGCTACGCCACCAACACGCTTAAGGGCAATCACGGTGAAATGGTTATCGATACGCTGCGTGATCGTGACGGCAGCTTCGAACCTCAACGGGTCCGCAAAGGTCAAATACTATAAAACACTAGCTGCAAGAAAGAGCAGTTTTCTGCATTGGCCCCTCAATAAAATCCAAACAGGCGACAGCATGGCATTGGCAGGCTGGGTGTATAGTGGTTATCATGATATCACTTTCTGTTACTTTTGTGGTGGTAGAGCAGAACACTGGAAAGAGCAAAAGCCTTGGAGCCAACATCTAAAAATGTACCCAGAATGTGTTTTTGTAAAGACATACATGGGTACCGAATTGCTCGAAAGCAGCCCAATGCAACGATCTCTAAAAAACCAGTCATACTCATCGACAAGCAGATTCCCTCCCATTGTTGAACACCAGACAATTAACAGCCCGCTTCCTAAGAGGAAAAAAAAGCACTAGAAACAGGCATAAAACCGATCATTTTGGGTTAAATGCCCCGGAGAGCTTGGTAATGAGTGACACAATGAGGGAAGTTGAATGAGAACGGCTAAAGTTGCTAGTTATGCTGAGGTCTCATCGGTAACATCATGTCCATCAACTAAAAAGCAGAAAGAGGGTTGAGTTATTTATGGAGCTACCTGTTTCTTAGACTTTGTAAGGTGTAATCGCCAGGAGGACAGCAATGGTTGGACTGTCAAAGTAGTTGATAATATTCGAATGGAGTTGACGACTATCTTCCATTAAAAAATTCCCTGTGTAGTGACGCACTCTAGGCAATGACCGTTCCAGAGCGGTAGACATAGTGAGTGTCGATGCTTGAGACTGTGATTCAACCAACAGATTGCGGCCTAGAATCAGTTGATGGATAGGCTGTATCGGATTCAAACGATTAAACCATAACTGTGGTGCGGCATGAAGAAAACGGTATGCCGATAGCGTAATGATTCCCTCAAGTTCGTAGTCATCACCCACCTGTTGACCCGCCTCAATATAAATATGCACGTCATGAGTCTCTGGTGGCAACTCCATACGCCAACTGGCTTGGTAGATCAATTGGTAATCACGACTTCTTTTAATCGAAGCTGCTTCCCTGTTCAGTAATTGATCGTTTGATGGTAATTGTATGAAGGGTTCTGTCGTAATATCGGGTATGCGGTCAACGGGAGTCGACGTTTCTAACGGGAGATCGGCAGCCTGATCAATACCTAAGCGCATCGTCTCCTGTTCCGTGCTATTGACCGATTCTGGAAGAAACAGCTTGTCAACGGTGTGCTGCTGTACGGTGTAAAGCTTTATTGCATTCAGTGGCATGCGGTGCACAGCAACAGGAGGCCAAGCTTCTTGAGAGTTTATGACTTTGTCTAATCGCCTGATTATCAGAACATCAATCTGATACCAATAGTTATCCGGTGATCCAGGATTATCTATCTCGGCCTTCGCAGCCATGCTCATTAGCAAGGACAACGTAATCAGCAAAAGTGTGCGCAATATAATCATTAGGCTATTTCAATTTCCGTTCGATCCTATTGGTTGAGGGCTACCCGACCCTCATCATGTAGACAACTCTTCTAGCAAGCTTTGTGTGATTTGCAGACGCTGCTCAACGGTTTCCATCGGCGTTGTGTATTTTAGCGTGGATGCTCCCTGTAGGCGATAACGTTCTGGTTCACGTTGTACCATTTCAACCAATTTCATCGAATCAACGTTCGGCGTAGTCGAAAAATCGATAGTACCGTTTTTTTCTCCAACATCAATACGCTCAATGCCCAGTTTTTGAGCGAGGAGTTTAAGTTTGGTGATTCGAAACAGGCAGTTAACGGCGAGAGGTAATAGTCCGAATCGGTCAATCATCTCCACCTGAAGCTCACGAAGTTTGGTCGAGGTAGAGGCTGAAGCAATACGCTTATAAAGTACTAGTCGAGTATGAACGTCAGGGACATAGTCATCGGGAATCAGTGCGGTAAGGCGAAGATTGATCTCCGTGTTAGTGGCCAACGGTTTATCTGGATCAGGGGTTCGTCCATGGCGGATATCATCAACCGCCCGCTCAAGCATCTCTAGGTAAAGAGTAAAGCCGATGGCATGGATCTGACCCGATTGCTCATCGCCCAGAAACTCACCCGCACCTCGAATTTCCATGTCTTGAGTCGCAAGGGTGAAGCCCATGCCCAACTCTCCAGCTTGCTCAATCGCTTCAAGCCGTTTGATGGCATCTGCGGTCATGCTCTTCCGGTTGCCTGTCATCAGATAAGCGTAGGCTTGATGATGTGAGCGCCCTACCCGTCCACGCAACTGATGGAGTTGGGCCAGACCAAATTTGTCGGCTCGATCGATGATGATCGTATTGGCGCTGGGAATATCGATACCGGTCTCAATGATCGTGGTACATACGAGTACATTGTGACGCTTATGATAAAAATCTCGCATCACCTGCTCCAGTTCTCGTTCGCGCATCTGTCCATGCCCAATGATAACCCGTGCGTCTGGCAGCATTTCTTGAAGTTCTGAGGCGACCTTTTCGATCGTTTTAACCTCATTATGTAGGTAATAGACCTGACCACCACGTAACAGCTCTCGAAGTATGGCTTCCTTAATCAGGATGTTATCTGCCTCCCTGACAAAGGTTTTGACAGCCAGTCGTTTTGCGGGTGGCGTGGCGATAATGCTGAAGTCACGCATATTGGCCATAGCCATATTCAACGTCCGTGGAATCGGTGTTGCCGTCAGTGTCAGAATGTCAACTTCAGCCCGAAGGGATTTAAGTTTCTCTTTTTGGTGAACCCCGAAACGGTGCTCTTCATCAATAATCAGCAAGCCAAGCTGTTTAAATGTCGTATCGTTCTGAAGCAGTTTATGAGTACCAATGATGATATCAATGGAGCCGTCTGCCACACCCTGCTTGAGTTCGTTTGCCTGTTTAACGGATTTGAAACGGGATATCACTTCAACCTTGACCGGCCACTCAGCGAAACGATCTCTGAAACTATCAAAATGTTGCTGTGCCAACAGAGTGGTGGGCACAAGAATTGCGACCTGTCGATGATTGTAGACAGCCATGAACGAGGCTCTCATGGCAACTTCTGTTTTTCCGAAGCCTACATCGCCACAAATCAGGCGATCCATGGGACGCTTCGCCTGCATATCCTCGATGACCGCTTGAATGGCTCTCTCTTGGTCCGGGGTCTCCTCAAAAGGAAAGGCCGATACGAATAGTTGATAATCAGCGCCGGGATTCGGATAAGCAAAACCGCTCTGGGCTTCACGGCGGGCGTAGATGTCTAGTAGCTCTGCGGCAGCATCACGGGCTTTTTCAGCCGCTTTTTGTCGCGCCTTGCTCCATTGCTCTGTTCCCAGTCGACTGATCGGGGCAAGGTCATCATTGGCGCCACTGTATCGTGACACCATGTGCAGAGATGCAACAGGGACATAGAGCCTGGCATCGTCCGCATACTCTATCGCCAGAAACTCTTGAGGCTGATGGTCCAATTCGATGGTTTGCAGTCCGTGATAACGCCCGATACCGTGAGCCACGTGGACAACCGGTGCTCCCAAACTAAGTTCGCCAAGGTTGCGAATAGCCACGTCGGCTTGGTCTGTGCCCTTCTTCCGACGTCTACGCTGCATGATCTGTCTGCCCAGCAGCTGCGTCTCGGTCAGCAGCAGGATGTTACTCTCGGTGAGCCACAGGGGTGAATCAATAGGCGCGGTGGTAATAGTTAACTGAGAGCGAGTGGTGACAAATTCATGCCAACCTTTAACAGGTTCAGGGTGAATCCCATGCTGGCTTAACAGTTCAATCAGGCTTTCCCGCCGCCCTGCTGATTCGGCACACACCAGGAGCTTGTCAGCTTCCGCAATCAGTGACTGCAACTGTGCCATGGGATTATCCGTTTTATGGTCAATTTCAACCACAGGAATGGCCTGTACTGGCAGATTGTAGTGACCCGCCTTGCAGTCGACGGCCTCGCTATTGAGTTGAATAATGGGGAACATTTTACAGTAACGGAAGAACTCTTCTTCGCTCAGAAAAATATCGCCAGAAGACAAAATAGGACGAGACGGATCTATCTTCCTATTATCATAACGATTGAGTATGTCGTCTTTAAAGTGCCTTATTGTACACTGGAGGTCGCCGGTCGTCAGCAGCAGGGTATTGTTCGGCAGATAATCAAATAGAGACGCCGTTTCTGTAAAGAATAAAGAGAGATAGTACTCTGCACCCGGTGATGCCATTCCACGACTAAGATCCAGATAAAGTGGACAGTCTCGGTAATCAACGTCAAAGTGGTTTCGGAACGCTTTTTTGAAGCGTGTGATGGCATCCGGTGTGAGTGGGTACTCTCGTGCAGGCAGCAGATTAATCCGTTCAACTTGATCAATGGAGCATTGTGTTTCCGGATCAAAAGTTCTTAATGTATCAATTTCGTCGTCAAAAAGATCGATTCGATAAGGGGTATGGCTGCCCATCGGAAATATATCGATGATTGAGCCTCGCATAGCAAAATCGCCATGCTCAAAGACGGTGTTTACGCAATGATAGCCAGCATTCTCCAGTAATTGTCGCTGTTTTTCCCTGTCAAACCGATCGCCGACAGTCAGTAAGAGACTATGACCTTCCAGAAACGAAGTGGGGGGTGTCTTATGCATCAACGTTGCCACCGCAACAATGAGCAGCCCACTGCGGACATGTGATAGTCGATGTAAGGTATGGAGCCGTTGTGAAATAATATCTTGATGCGGAGAGAACGTATCGTAAGGAAGGGTTTCCCAGTCGGGATACGTCAGAATTTCCAAGTGATGCTCTGGGTCAATAAAAAACTCAAGCTCACGACGCAAGCGTTCGGCCTGCTCTTGGTCAGGCGTAATAATCAGGCTAAAGTGGCCATGGCGCTGGACAGCGTCTGCTACAGCCAATGAGAGTGCGGCACCATCGGCTTCTCCCCAGACCTGCTTGTTGCCGGGTTTTACAGGGAGAGGAAAAGTAAACTGTGTCATGACCATCCTATAATAACTGGATTTTGTAAAATGCCGATTCTAGCAGGAAGGGTAAATTCTTTCCTGTCACACTAAAAAAATAAAAAAGAACCGAAGAAACCCTAATTGACGCGGCATTTTTGTGTCTGAGATCAGATAGATACAAGACTTTTTGAGATGTAAAATCGGGCAGTCTGAGAGCCGTTAAATTCACACAGGAGGCTACCCTCCCCTCACTTATGGTTAATCTTTCACTTTCTGTAATAAGAAGACGCTTGTTTTCTTACCAAATTCATCGAATACGTCCGTATTGCCATAGCTACCAAAAAACACGCCTTTCACTTTATCTCTGTTTTCAGAAGGTATACTCAGAATGGCAGCTTGCAATGCTATCATAGAAACATTCTTTTTATTACCAAAAACACCTTCACCTAAAGACGTTGTGTGTACAACAATAGAGTCTTTCCTATTAGTTTCATGCATTAATGCATTTCTAATCTGATAAAAAAACATAAAAAATTGAAACGAAAAAGGCGGGCCTGCCTTCTCATGAAGATCTCTATAGAGACCACATCCATTATCACCTGAAGCATTAATTGCGCCAGTTTGATAAATTGTTTTACCAGAAAATTTAATTTTTTCATCTTTACCTTTGATGGCAGTTCCCCAGCAAAACCCTTCTGTTCTTGTCTCAGAATTAATTAACTTTTCGGTTAATTTATACCACTCATTTTCATCTAAATCGGAGTTGTAATATCCCCCATCGGAATGTAATTTATTGTCAGTTTGAGTAGTTCTAAAAAAATCACAAAACGCACCAGAAAACTCAGATTTATTGCTTTCAAGCAACGTGTGGACTAAAAACTCAAATCCTCCTTTTTCCGTTTTCACTGTTGCAGAACCAAATGCGGTGTCCCAATAGGATAATGAAATATCCCCTTTAATATCATGATTTTTACTTACTTGTTCTTGATAATTAAGTTGAGAAGTATTAAATACAACAACGTCACGTTGACCAATTACTTTTTTTACGTGTTCATGTTGTTTCTTCGCATCACCCTCTAAAAAAACAAATTCAGGAATATTTTTTGGATTTACTAGATTTTCAAAATCTTTAGTAACGTCATACTTTTCATTAACTTTTTCACAGATTTTTTCATATAATTTTGATGGTTCTTTATAATTTTCAATTGATAAATCCAGAGCCGTACTCAATGATCTAGACGCGATTATATTAGAATCTGTTTTAACATAATCGTATCTAATCAATACGTTAGAGTCTCTGTTAGCAGTCTCTATTTTTACGGTTTTTTCACCATCCATACCTTTAACATCACTGGTGATGTATTTTTCACACTTTATATCATCCATCCAGAATGATTTCCCTTCGTGAGAATGGGTTTCGTATCTTGAATTATAATCTTTCACTTTAACAGTATGTTCCGATGTTTCTTGGACATTATTATCCAGTTTTCCGTGAACATTACGATCATTTATTTTTTTATCAATCTCTTCATTAAAATACGCATTTTCATGTTTATTTGAACGAGCACACGTCTTTAAACAGTCAGAAACACCCGAATTGTTTACTTTATAACCGAAAGTACAACCGATTATGCCCGCATAAACAGCAAAACAGATACGACGTAAACCTGATATTTCCTCGTACTTATTCCAAACATAAGAAAATGCCGCTCTTCCAGAAAACGTTACTTCTTTCATGTTACTACTCCTTCTAAACTAGTTTAAGGCTTTTCGCAGACGTATGTTGATTAGACATTTAGCCTAATTAATTTTATGTTTATATAAGACGCCAATTTTCATTCCCTTTGGGAAGAATCGCCGTAACAGGCCATTAGTATTATCTAGAGTTTACATAACCCTAATCTGCAGGTGAATAATGAGTCGGTGGTGCGACTGAATCATAAGGCGGTGGCGGCGGCGGCGGCGGCGATGACGGCTGTGGCTGTGGCGGCGACTGTTGTGGTGCGACTGAATAATAAAGCGGTGGCTGTGGCTGTGGCTGTGGTGCGACTGGATAATAAAGCGGTGGTGCGACTGGATAATAAAGCGGTGGTGCGACCGAATGAGGCGAAGCATGGCCGATACGGACAGTGGGGGCTAATAATAAAGTAGCCATGTTCACTCTGGAATATGATGGGAACCTCTGATATCTTGAGTTATAATGTCTGAAATATGATGGGAACCTCTGATATCTTGAATTATAATTTCTTATTCTATTACATCCCAGTATGATTAAAAAACATTCCAGTATTTTTGGAAGACATCCCAGTATGCCTGAAAAACTGTCAGATTGTAAATTTTCAACATGACGATTTTCAATTTTTTTATGAAATTCTTTATAAAAAAAAGTATTTTTATATTTTGTTAAATTATTATTTTCACGTAAAAAATTCTGAACATCCAACACATTGACTTTATAACCGCAAATAAAACCAGAAAGTCCTGAACGAGCAGCAGAATAAAAACGATAAAAATCTGACTCTTTATCATTTTTATTCCATACATATGAAAATGCCGATACTCCAGAAAACCGTATTGTATTCATGTTACTTTAACCACCCATTGATGACAATAATTAATACTACTTACTTTGACTAAGACAAAAAAAAAACAGGAACGTTCCAATTATTTTTATTTACCGTTATATTTAATTCAGTGATTTAAACACCACTTAAAATAATTTAATAATCTGCAATGACAACACGGGCTGAATTAATACAATAAGTGCACTCGACTGAAATTTCATATGTGAGTCAGCTACTGTACATTTCACAGCTATAACACTAAGAAATAGAGGTCAGGAATGAGACCACAAACGAGACAATACAAGCAGCTGATTCAAGGGAAACGATATCAATTTGAAGCCATTCTTGGTATAGGCTGCATGCAGAAAACAATAACCGTGTTAGTGAACGTCAGCGAGTGATTTACCGCGAGAACTGAGCGAAATACCAGCGATCATGGTCACGGTGCTAAGAGTGCCCATATTCTAGACACTTAGCGTAAAGTAACGGCCAGAAAGTTCAGAAAAGCATACGCAACACATTACAATCATAAAAAAAGATTATTGATTGGCTGGTCTTCTGAAAAAATTAGTTGCCGAATAGGATAGTGAGGTGTCAGATATTGCACTCAGTCACACCACTATTTACAAACGTATCGCAACTAACAAAGCTAATGGAGGCTCTTTGCGTGTCTTGGTATATCTTTGTATAAGAGTCTACCACGCTTCGGCAAAAAACGCTTTTATACTGTAGGCCTTGCCGACGACCCTTACTTGTTACAGAGGCACTGCTTTTGTTGACGTTGACACGGCTGTTTTATTACCAAACTCACGACATGCACTCTCCTCATTAAAGCTACCAAAATAAACATTTTTCACTTTCTCTCTGTTTTCAGAAGGTAAGCTTAGGATGGCAGCTTGCAAAGCTATCATAGAAACATATTCTTTATTACGAAAAACACCTCCACCGATTGACGTCGTGTGTACAACAACAGAGTCTTTAGTATTAGTTTCATGCATCAATGCATTTCTCATCTGAAGAAAAAGTATGGAGAATTGAAGTTCAGAATGCGGGCCTACTTGACGATGATAATCGTCATAAGAACCTGGATTATTCTCTTGTTTAGCATTAATTGCACCCGTTTGATAAATTGTTTTACCTTTAACTTCCCACTTTTTATCTTGATCTTGATCTTTGGTGGCAGTTCCCCAGAAAAACCCTTCCGCTTTTGTATCAGAATTAATTAATTCTTTTCCTAATTTCTTCCACTCATTTTCATCTAAATCGGAGAAGTAATACCCTCCGTCAGCATGTATTAAATCAGTTTTATAAGCTCTAGCATCTCTAAAAAAATTACAATATGCACCAGAAAACTCAACAGCATTGCCTTTAATTAATGTATGGGTTAAAAATTCAACGCCACCTATTTCTGTTTTTACTGTTGCAGGACCAAATGTAGGGTCTTCATAGACAGCTTTTATATTATTCTTAATATTATGGTCTGCATGTATTTGTTCTTGGTAATTAATTTGAGAGGCATTAAAAACAACAACGCTATGATCTTTAGATTCATTTTTTACGTATTCATGTTGTTTCTCTGCTTCGCCCTTTATAAAAATAAATCCTGGAAGTTCTTTATTATTTGAAACATCATACTGATCACGCACTTTCTTATTAATATCCTCATATGATACTGGTTGTTCTTGATTGCCTACAATATGTAAATCTAGTGCATCACCCAATGCACAGAAAGCCTCCTTGTTAGTATTTGTTGTAACATGATCGTATTTAATAAATGCACTAGGTCTATTACAAATTTTCACCTCTACTATTTTTTGATCTTTAGCGCCTTCAACATCCTTTGTGGTGTATTTTTCTTCTTCTATTGACAACCTTTCGCCGTAAAAAACACCGGTGTGTGGATCAGTCTCGTATCTTAAAGCAGGATTATTTACTTTAATATGACGTTCATCAAGTTCTTTTTTACACTCTGTATTAAAGTATGCACGTTCATGATGTTGAAGTAAAACAGATTCAACTTCATCAATATTTACTTTATAACCGAAACAAAAACCAACTACACCTGCAGCAAGAGCAGAACAAAAACGATGTAAACATGATTCTTCCTTGTTTTTATTCCAAACATAAGAAAATGCCGACATTCCAGAAAATTTGACTTCATTCATATTTTTTTCTCCTAATCTATGTATTAGCAATCAGTCATTAAACATACCTATGTGGCATCAATAAAAAAAACAGGTGCCACTTTTATCATTAGACAACAAAAAATTCAAAAAATTCTGCTCGTTGACTGTCGTTCTCACAAAACAAACCAGCTTTGTGTTTAATTATTAAATTGTTAGTTATAGTGCATGAGAGTTACCTTTTTTTTATTTAATATTCGACACCTTTATAAAAACAAATAATTCTCTTTTTCAAGTGTGTGTCAGATTAAGCCGGAACTAACATAAATCAACATACGCCCGCGAAAATTCTTAAACTACTTTAATCCGATTTAGTTTTTATCGGGTAAACGTGTGTCACTTTCTGTACCGAGGTCTTGTACTGAGGTTTGTTTGCTTGTTTTATTACCAAATTCAGAAAATATGTGCTGATCGTTAACGCCGTTAAAGCTACCAAAATAAACGTTTTTCACTTTTCCTCTGTTTTCTTCAGGTAAGCTTAGTATGGCAGCTTGCAAAGCTACCATAGAAATATTGCTTTTATTACCGGGAATATCTTGGCCTATGGTCGCTGTGTGTACAACAATAGAATCTCTAGTACTAGTTTCATAAATCAATGCATTTCTAATCTGAAAAAAAAGTATTAAGAATTTAAACTCAGAAGTCGGGTCGTCTACTTCATGATAATATCCAGGAAGTATGCCGCCAATTTGATAAATTGTTTTACCATTAACTTTCCATTTTTCATCTTGATCTTTGGTGGCAGTTCCCCAGCAAAACCCTTCCGCTTTTGTATCAGAATTAATTAATTTTTCGGTTAATTGATACCACCCTTTTTTATCTAACTTAGATCTGTAATACCCTCCTATAGCACGTAATTCACAGTCAGTTGAAGCATCTCTAAAAAAATCACAATATGGACCAGAAAACTCAACAGCATTGCTTTTAATTAATGTATGAGCCAAAAATTCAACGCCTCCTGTTTCTGTTTGTACTGTTAGAGGGCCAAATGTAGAGTCCCCATAAATTCGCTCAATGTCATCCTTAATATTATGATGTGGATGCATTTGTTCTTGGTAATTAATTTCAGAAGGGTTTATTACAACAACGCTACTATCTTTAGCTTCTTTTTTTACGTATTCATGTTGTTTCTCTCCATTGCCATCTATAAAAATAAATTCGGGAATATGTTTATGTGTACTACTATTAATATCATACGCATCACACACTTTTTCAGTGATTTCCTTATATGATACTGATGATCCTGGTTTGTCTTCAGGCAGTAAATTTAGAGTATCATCCAATGCATTAAAAGCATTTACATTAGAATCTGTTGTAACATAATCGTATTTCATAAATGCACTAGATCTATTACCAATTGTCACCTCTACTATTTTTTGATCTTTAACTCCTTCAACATCCTTTGTGGTGTATTTTTCTTCTTCTATTGAAAACCTTTCGCCGTAAAAAACACCGGTGTGTGGATCAGTCTCGTATCTTAAAGCAGGATTATTTACTTTAATATGACGTTCAGCAAGTTCTTTTTTATACTCTGTATTAAAGTATGCACGTTCATGTTGAATTAAAACAGATTTAACTTCATCAATATTTACTTTATAACCGAAACAAAAACCAACTATACCTGCAGCAAGAGCAGAACAAAAACGATGTAAATATGATTCTTCCTTGTTTTTATTCCAAACATAAGAAAATGCCGATATTCCAGAAAATTTGACTTCATTCATATTTTTTTCTCCTAATCTATGTATTAGCAATCAGTCATTAAACATACCTATGTGGCATCAATAAAAAAAACAGGTGTCACTCTAATAGTTAGACAACAAAAAATCAAAAAAGTTCCTTTTTTTAGACAACAAAAAATTCAAAAAATCCTGACCGTCGGCTTTAGTTCTCACAAAACGCTGAATTCAAGCAAGTAAGTGCCATCGACTGTCCTGTGTAGACTTCGATCAGTGTCCGTACTCCTATGAGTCATAAATTCTTGAAAAAAGTCTGTAAATCCGCAGTATTGAGGTTCCTATACCTTCGCTACTACGGATTTGCAATGCCTCGCTTTATGCTCACTGATGAGTACTAGTCGAAGCTACCGACTATTTTCAGCCAGATCAAGATATACAGCAAGCCCAATCTACCTCTTGTCGTTGAGGGAATGCTTTATCGTATCCATGTTGGATCTCCGTGGCGGGATATTCCGGCTGAGTTTGGTGAATGGAACTCAATTTCAAAGAAGTTCAATGCTTGGTCTATACAGCTCAAGTGGCTCAAAATATTTCAGTCGATTATGCAGGATCCAGATATTGAGTGGGTATTTATTGATGGCAGTTATGTCAGAGCCCATCAGCACAGTACAGGTGTGGTCGGTGGGCCTGATGCCATCGGACAGAGTCATTAGATGCTATTAGAAGATCTGCCTTTATGCCATTAAGCGGATTCGTTATGAATATCAATGACTTCGCTTTCTCGTTCATCGCTGTGCGCCAAATTGACACTGTCGTTACGCTGCATGGCTAATTGATTCAAATAAGCCTCATCAATATCGCCAGTCAAGTACTTGCCATCAAAGACCGAACAATCAAACGTCTCGATATTCGGGTTACCCGCTCGCACCGCCTCAATCAAATCATTCAAAGCCTGATAAATCAGCCAGTCAGCACCAATCTGCTGACCTACCTCTTTATCACTCTGTCCATGTGCGATCAGTTCACTCTTCGTTGGCATGTCGATTCCATAGACATTGGGAAAGCGAACAGCGGGTGCAGCAGAGCAGAAATAAACCTTTTTGGCACCCGCATCACGGGCCATCTCAATAATCTGCTTACAAGTAGTACCACGGACAATGGAGTCATCGACCAATAAGACATTCTTATCCACGAACTCCAGATCAATGGCATTCAGTTTTTGACGAATTGACCGCTTACGCTGGGTCTGTCCCGACATAATGAAGGTGCGTCCGATATAACGATTTTTAACAAACCCTTCCCGATATACGACACCCAGCTGCGTCGCGAGCTCCAAAGCAGCGGTACGACTGGTATCGGGTATCGGAATAACTACATCGATATCATGATCAGGATGATCAAGTAAAATTTTATCCGCCAGTTTCTGCCCCATTCTAATCCGTGATTTATAGACCGATATGTCATCCAGTATAGAGTCGGGACGGGCAAAATAAACATACTCAAAGATACACGGTGTGTAGGCTACCTTGGAGACGCACTGCCTAGTATGGAGCTGACGATGCTGATCAATGTAAATCGCTTCACCAGGATAAACATCACGTATCAACCGGAAACCCAGTACATCCAGTGCCACCGATTCAGAGGCGATCATATACTCCTTGCCATTACCGACATCCCGTTCACCAAACACCAGTGGACGAATACCATTGGAATCACGGAAGCCGACCAGACCATAACCATTGATCACGGATACAACCGCATACCCCCCTTCACAACGAGCATAGACTCGCTCAACCGCAGTAAAAATATCATTAGGTGTTACTGACAACTTGCTCAACTGCTGCAATTCATGGGCAAAGACATTCAAGAGAATTTCAGAGTCGGAGTGGGTATTGATGTGACGAAGCTCAGTGCGGAACAGATGATTCTTGATGGCATCAGCGTTGGTGAGATTACCATTGTGAGCCAAGGCCATACCATAAGGTGAGTTGACATAAAATGGCTGAGCCTCGGCTGAATGAGAAGAACCGGCCGTTGGATAACGAACATGGCCGATACCGACGACTCCCGCCATGCGTTTCATATGTCTGGTTCGGAAAACATCCTTGACCAAACCGTTATCCTTGCGCATAAAAAAGCGCCCTTCATGACAAGTCACGATGCCGGCAGCATCCTGCCCTCGGTGCTGAAGCACCGTCAGCGCATCAAAAATCGCCTGATTAACATAACTAGCGGCCGAAACTCCAACAATACCGCACATTCAGACTTCCTCGTCATTGATAACAGAATGTATTACCGGCATTACATAATCAATAACCACCGGCTCTACATGATCACGGAGCATTAACTTGGACCATTGAACCATCTCCTCAAAATGAGAGATCAGCATTGAGTCACTCCACCACTGATCCTGCTCGATCGGGAAGTAACTGGTCAGCCCCACCAAAATCACAACGATTAATACACCACGCAATCCACCAAACACAATACCCAAAGAGAGGTCAGTACCAGTCAAACCAGCAATTTTCACCAGTTGACTAGCCAAGATATTGATAATACCACCACTGATCAACGTTAAAACAAAGAGACTCGCGGCAGCGATAATCTTTCGCAGTGAAGGCGTATCAATGTAATCGACGAGTAAATGAGAGAGGGTGTCACTGAACAACCAAGTAATCATGGCCGCTGCCACCCAGATCAACAACGACATCACCTCCCTGAAAAATCCCCGACGAAGGCTGATCAAGCTAGAAATGACCACTATTCCTACAATAATCCAGTCAATCCAAGTAAGCGCCATGATAAAATCCCATCAAAAGCAATACATACAAAAGAATTGCCGACACATACGACAATCAGCAACACATGGAGTGAATGGCGCAATCGTACAGGACTACTCCCCATACAGCACGGCAAATCATTCTAACAAAGAGAGTAAAACGAGTATAGAGAGTGAACAACAACACAGAGTATCCCCTTACAAGAGAGTTCAAGGACGAAACCTGACCACCACCCCTTTTAGCTGATATTTCTTATTAATTTCAGTCAGCAATGAGTCCGCCTTGTTCCGTACCAGTTCAGGACCAACATACACATGCACCTCGGACTCGTCATTCGACAACACCACGATGCGCTGATATGCGCGGTATCCAGCCCTGCGCAGCTGATCTCTCAAGATGATAGCATTCTCTATTTGGGAAAAAGCTACCAACCGAAGTGTCCAACTGACAGGAATAAGATCAGAATCCAGCTCTGGAACGGCATTATCTTTGGCTGCCAGCTCTTCGTCGTCCACCGAATCTTCAGGCAAGGCAGGCAAGGGCTTTTCAATTTCTAATACATAGATCGGCACTGAATGTACGGGAAATGGTACCAGAATAGGGGGCGAATTGTTACCCTGAAACACTTCACCATCAAATAGCTGAGGATACAGAAGTAGCACCATGGAGATCAATAATAATGCAAAGAAAACATGCCGCTTTCTTACCCGTTTCATGAATACGGTTAATCTCATTGAGGAAGCCTGGGTATGATAATCGGATACCTGTTCAAAAGGAGTCCGTCATTAAGACCGTGTCCACGCAACAGCGCTTATCCTGTATGTGCCGCAAACTTTCTGACACAGTAAAAAATGAACCTAATATTACCACGGCATTATGCTCTTTATTACATTCAAGCGCAGCATCAAGCGCATCGGCCACGGAGCCATGGCATTGCACCCGCTCACCGCGACTGAGCAGGTGATCAGCCAGCGCTTCTGCCGGTAACGCTCTGGGAGCATAACTCACTGCAGCCGTATGCCATTCGGAAAAAACACCGTCGAAGATATTCACCACATGAGCAAAATCCTTATCACTCAACATGGCTAAAACAGCCGTCAAGCGACGTTCAGGTAGTAGCGTCTGTAGACATTCAGCCAGATAATGCGCAGCTTGGGGGTTATGTGCAACATCCAGGATAACAGGAACAGAACGTCCATCACGACGATTGACACTCATTTTCTGCATGCGACCGCCAATAGACACGCTCTGTAATTCTGCATTGATAACAGAAACAGAGAGTTCACAGGATAACAACTGTATAATTTGAAGGGCGCAGGCCACGCTGGTCAAGGGGAGATCAGGGGCAACGAGTCCTGACAGAGTGAGCTTTTCACCATTGATGCCCACCCCTTTAAAGATAAGCCCCTGACAACCTCGCTCGACATCAAACGCCTGGCAGCGAAGAAAAGGGGTTGCACCCAACTCTCGCATCACCGATAACAGGCTTGACGGTACCACTTTGTCACCAAATATCGCCGGCTTACCGCTTCGATAAATACCCGCCTTCTCTGCGGCGATAGTCTCGATATCATGACCAAGCCACTGCTGGTGATCAAGCGCAACGGTCGTCACCACGGCCACATCGGGTTCAACCAGATTAACGGCATCTAACCGACCTCCTAACCCGACCTCAAGCAACAGAACATCCAGCGAACGTTGCGAAAAAATAGCCAGTGCTGCTAACGTGACAAATTCAAAATAGGTTAGAAAAGTACCATTACGCGCAGTATTAACCCACTCAAAAGCGTCACACAACGACTGATCAGAGACCATTTCACCATTGATGCAAACTCTTTCATTAAAGCGCATCAAGTGGGGTGAAGTATAAGCACCTACCCTTTTCCCAGCGCCTTTTAATAGAGCGTCCAGCAAAGCCACAGTAGTGCCCTTGCCGTTGGTGCCAGCAATAGTGACCACCTTGGGAGCCAGTTTTTCGGGCAATATTCTGCGTGCGACTTCGCCGACGCGATCAAGCCCCAGCACCATATCATGCTCCGGTCGCTGCGATTCAAGCCAAGCCAACCAACCGGAAAGAGAATCAAACGTCATGAAGCACTCATAGCGCTCTCAGCACTTAACAAACAATCATCATCAATCGGAGGGCTATATGCAACAGCCTATAGCACTGTAACAAGCCCTAGAGGATCCGTTAGCTGTCGAAAACAACATTCTGCTCAACCTTCTGTTTGGCTATAGGATAATGCATCATTCTCGACAATATACGGGAAATAAAGGCTCTCATTTCATGACGATGCACTATTTTATCAACGGCTCCATGCTCAAGTAGGAACTCGCTGCGCTGAAAACCTTCCGGCAACTTCTCGCGCACCGTCTGTTCTATCACATGGGGGCCGGCAAAGCCCACCATAGCCTTGGGTTCTGCTAAATTAATATCGCCCAACATGGCAAGACTGGCAGAGACACCACCATACACAGGATCGGTCAACACTGATATAAAAGGCACGCTCGCCTGCTTCATGCGCTCAAGCACTGCTGTGGTTCTGGCCATCTGCATTAGAGAGAACAAACCTTCCTGCATCCTGGCACCGCCACTGGCAGAAAAACATACCAGCGGAATATTATGTGCCAAACAGTATTCGCCAGCCCTGACAAACTTCTCACCCACCACAGCACCCATAGAGCCACCCATGAATGAGAAATCAAAAGCGACGGTGACAATCGACACATCATTGACCGTGCCTTTAAAGCAGATAGCGGCATCCCTCTCACCCGTCGCATTCTGAGCCTGAATTAAGCGGTCTTTATATTTTTTGATGTCACGAAACTTCAAACGGTCTTCCGGTTCCAGCGCAGCAAACATTTCGCAACTCTCATCAAACTCATCCAAAAAACATTTCAGTCGCATCCTTGCGCTGATCCGCATATGGTAGTCACACTTCGGACACACATCCTGATTTCGCTCCAGCTCAGGACGGTAGAGAACGGCATCACACTTGATACATTTCTTCCACAACCCTTCTGGCACATTACTTTTCCCCGTTTTTTTAACATCCACACGGGAGAGAGATGGAATCAACTTGTCTAGCCAGTTGCTCATAGACCTTTCCTGTAAGCCAGTGCCTGTTCTCATACCAAGTAAAAGCAACACCATTGTAAATGCTGTCGCTCATTTTGAAAAAGCAGGTTAGCCTGACACCTATTTTAGTGTGCATATCAACCAGTGACTGCTTTGCAGCTCAGCACCGGAGACTCTTTCGCATCCAGCGTTTTCACCAAGATGGCTCCAGCAATGACGCCATCAGCCACCTGGCTGATCGCCACTGCTGTATCATCAGTATCGAACCCCACACTAACGGAGAGTTCAGTTATTATTTTGATCGGCATAGCTCGATCACACACCTCATTCACATTCAGCGTCGCTACACCAGTGACCCTTGAGGCTACGCCAGTACAGCGTCCACCCACATGTCGCAACTATTCGCTCAACTACTCGCTCAACAATGGCGCGATAAAACTAGGGCCTAATGGGTCTTCCGGCAGATCAAACTCACTCGGATAAATGACATTAACGAAATAAAGACCATAAGGCGGTGCTGTCACACCTCCTAGCCGACGATCCCTAGCCTCAAGCACCTCTAGCGCCCAATGAGAATCCCGCTGACCACTACCGATAGCCATCAGCACACCCGCAATATTGCGCACCATATGCTGCAAAAATGCATTGGCCTGAACATCGATAACAAGAAGATCGCCCCATCGTTTGACACATAAGCGGGTAATATTCCGTACTGGGCTCCTAGCTTGGCACTGAACTGCACGATACGACGAAAAGTCATGCTCGCCCATCAGGTAACGCGCGGCCTCATTCATTCGCCGTTCATCTAGGGGACGATAATCCCAAGTCAAACCTTTAGGCAATATTGCCGGCCTAACGGGAGCATTGTATATTACATAACGATAGCGTCTAGCCTGCGCCGAAAAGCGAGCATGAAAATCCTGACTAATTGGCCGCACCCAACGTACAACAATACTCTCTGGCAGGTAGGTATTGGCACCGAAAACCCAACTACGCTCTGAGCGATCGGCCGTTGAGTCAAAATGAATAATCTGTCGACACCCGTGAACACCAGCATCCGTTCGTCCAGCACAGACCACCGCAACAGGGTGGTTCGCCACGTTCCCTAAAGCCGCTTCAACAGACTGTTGAATCGAAGAAATCCCTGATTTCAAAGATTGCCAGCCGTGATATCCGGCACCATCATATTCCACACAGGCTACATAGCGCTGCCCATCACTCATTACACTCAAAACAGGTCTCATAAGGTCTGTTACGGTACTAAGCCTCTAACAATAGAGAAAACCACACATAAAAAAGGCTGGCGATTGTACCATATTTTTCCCTATACCCCAGCGTCTTCAAACGATTAATCAGAGTTTTCTCAATAACTCATCAGCTTCTTGTTTCTGAACATCACTACCTTCCTGAACCACCTTGTTCAGAATATCTTTTGCACCCTCTTGATCACCCATTTCGATATAGGCTCTGGCCAAATCCAGCTGGGTCGCAGCCGCCTCATCCGCTTTTTCCAGGAAATCAATATCGACATCTTCCCTCAAGGAGTCATCAACGGCTGAATCAAGATCTGACTCTTCACCTGCATTAACCGATTCAGGCTGCAAGGTAGCATTAAGATCGACCCCTCTAAGCTCTTTAGAGAGATCAGATAAGTCAGAATCAAGCGATACCATTTCTTCATGCAAATTAAATTCACCATTCAATTCAACGTTTTTAGCAAAGTCAGAGCCTCTAAAAACTGTTACAAGACCGTTATTTTTCTCTGCGTTTAGATCCATACCCTTCGACGTCAGCGACTCACTAGCATGAGCCACATCTGCGGGATTCTTCAACGCTTGATCAGCGTCAAGATTCTCTTCCGTCTTTACGACATCTTCCAATCCTTGATCAGCGTCAAGATTTTCAAT
>JAGLCE010000046.1 GCA_023146365.1 Endozoicomonadaceae bacterium | reverse complement strand
CGATACGCAACTGGCGATCAGCACTCAATCATTTTAGACCGACTGTCAGACCATGTTTAACTAAGGCAGATACACAGAGTTATTTACAGTCTCCTCCCTCGCTTTTCATGGCGAATTTTAATCACGATACAGGCTCATTTCTGTGTTGTAATTATTTTTATTTCTATATTTAACTATCATCTTTTTCATCTTCTTTATCACTTAAAAAATTGACATTAGTTGGTTTTTTATTAACCACAACTGCTACATCATATTCTTTTTCAGAGCCAAACAATATTGTCCTCTAAAAAACCTGCGTCTCTTACTCCCAATATTATTAATAATTTTACTACGAACTTCGAACATCTCTTTCCACTGCTCAGGAGTTAAAGTAATACCTTCAATAGTTACTCGTTGACATTGATATTTATCAATACGTTGATTCTTTAAACATTTTATCAGCTCAGCTATAACTTCATCAGATATTACTGTTTTATCACTTCTATGTCTATACCTTCTAACCATTTCAAGAATCCTCTCTATACTTGGAAAAGTATATTCAGGAATCGATGACCTAATTAATCTTGCTTTTTCATAACCAACTATTTCTTCAAGCATTTCTATCTCTTTATCTTCATTATCTCTAGCTTTATTTTGATTAATGTTACGCAATTCACCTAATTGATTTCTTTTTCGTTCTTTATGTAAGCTAGCATTATCTATTCCATGATAATCTAAACTAGAGGGGTTAGAAAAATCCATACTAGATGTTTTAGATGGGCGCATGGCACATATGGAATGCGTGCTAACATTCTCTTGGTCTATAGATATATCTTTACCAATAGATCCAAAATAACTTCTTGGTAATACTTCGCTTTCTTCATTAACAAAATCTGGAATATTTCCATTAATCATTTTTTCTGATAACAATCCATCTATTTTACTGGTATTGGTAATATCGTCATTTTCATTTTCATATATAACAAAAACTTCATCATCAGCATTATTAGTAGTCATTGAGTCATCATCACTATCAAAAGAACTCTGGCTACGTCTTTGTCTATTTTCATGGGACAACAAACTATTAACAGTATCATTGTTAGCATGATCAATACTTTTTAGAAAGGGTGTAGCTTCAGATGTATAATCTAATACTGAATCAACTGATACAGTTTTAGCATAGGAATGATCTGGGTTATTTTCTGCCACATTTTTCAAACCTAAAGAGTATTGTTCTATAAATGAAGCGTATTTATGGTAGAAAAAATAAAAACAAAATCGTGAACAAACTGTTAACGCTTCTTTCCACTGTTCAACAGTTAAAACCTTACCTTCAATCTCTATTGGTTGATATTCACTGTTATTTCTACCTAAATGCATCATCCTCTTAGCCATCATTTTATCAGATATTACTTTTTTATTATCTTTACTTCTAAACTCTCCAATTTTTTCCTCTAGCTCCTCCATACTTGAAAAAGTATCCCCATAAACAGATAACTCAATTCTCTTTGCTGCCGGATAACCAACTATTTGTTCAAGTTTTTTTATAGCATTATCTTTACGTACATTCGAACTAAAAACCCTACTGACATGAAATATAAATTCTGCCGTGCTATATTCTTTTTCTTTTTGGTACGTTAGTTCACTTAAATCACTTATTTTTTGTTTGCTATGGAGGCTATCATTACTTACAGTATGAGCACCGTCTATAGATATATCTTCATTATTAGATTCATCTGAATAGGAAAAATAACTTCCTGGCAATACTGCTCTCTCTTTCTCCTCTGATGGCAACCTATGCCTTTTACGAAGATTGGTAATATCATTGTTCACATTACTAATAATCTGGGTACGTGTAGTTTCAGATGTAGAAACTGATGCTAAATCAACCAACGCAGTTTTAGCAGGGGAGTTATCTGTTTTATTCTTTGCTAGATGTTCAGCACATTTATTTTCTATTTCTTTATTTTTCCTTATCTCACACGCTATAGAATAACTGACTTTTCTACGAAGAGCTCTCAGTTCTTGCCACCATGGATGCCTTGTTAATGGAACACCGTCTTTTATAACATTACCATCCAAACACTCACCGCGCAGTAATCTTATCTTTAAAGCTATATCACGATTCGATAATGCTATTTTTGTGTTAGTAACTCTATATTTACGTACAAACGCTATTACTTGGTTTAATGTTGGGTTTGGAAAAGTAAACAAATCTACAGAGTTGATACCACTATTGCTTTTCACTTCGCATGTCACAGGTTGTATCTCACCACATTCACAAGCCATATTACAAGAATCATTATGCTTAATATGCGCTGAACACTCACTGCTTTTTAGAAATGTGTCATCACCGATTTGTTTATCATTATTAGAAAAAACATTAACAGCACTCTTGTCAGCTTCACACTTTCTAAAACCTGAAATATTATTAATTTTTGATACATGGCTAATATTGGAATTAAGTAACTTATAGTTTTTCACTTGATCCAATTTAATTTTTTTTATAGCAAAAGCACGTTCATTCATGGTGTTGTCATTTTGGCTATTAATGCTATAAGAACCAGATAGAGTCTGACAATTTATCACAATTATATTCCTTGAGAGCAATATTAAATTAAAATTTAAGAGAATTAGACATAGTTAATTGGACATAGATATTAAGCGTTTGTTCCCAAACATGCACATAATAGTTACTTCTGCTTACCATTATGCTTGATTAACTGACACATGAATCTGTGATTTCTTGATTATTTTCACATTTTTATAGATTAAAAACAGTGAGTGGTACTTCATATTGAATTTTTTACTGAGAACTGTTCAGGATTATGGCTTTAATAAAATAATGGCCTATTTCGGTAATAATCCAATCAAAAAAAAAATAATTAAAAAAAGTCTAAACAAAAACAAGTTTATGAGTTATTATAGCCGAGTAATCGATAAAAAAGATGGAATATATAAAATGATAAACTATTATAAATAGGATTTAATAATGTCACTCAGTAATAATAACGTTAACAATCAATTCACTATTAAATGGGCTGATGCATTCCATTTTGTTGTGAATACAGGCAAGGGTCCCCTAAGATATCTCAGTGCCGTAGTCGCTTTTATTTTTGGGAAAACAGTGACTAAAGAGCATCTGAAGAATTACGTATCAGCTTTTCAGGAAACATCACTTGCGTGCTATGTCAGAGATAAGAATATTTTTGAGAGAGATGTTCAGCCTACGGATCAAGAAAAAATACTAGAAAAAATACTAAATACACCTGTAGCACCTACTGCTAAGGGCGTTCTGCCAGAAGTAATCAACAATAAACACACAAACCAGACGCTGCCTCTAACTCCGGAAAAGCAGGATAGTAGTGTGGTGCATGGACAAAGTAACAATCACCAAGCGGATAATTCAATCGATCAACAACCGGAAGTAATTCAGCCGACCACAAAAAACCCAGAACCGCAACTGTTTTTTGGAGAGCAACCTCAAGAGTTTTCGACTGCAACTACTCCGTTAAAACCCATGCAGCAATCTTCTCCTGATATTGTTTTCACAAACTGGCTATCGATTGCCGATCAACTGGAAGCCACTTCATCTTCGGACGAAACACAAGCTATCGTGCTGGACAAAGATAAATATTGTATAAATCCACTACCAAAAATAGAGTTTGGACACAATAACCCTACTAAAGTCTCAGGGGATGAGTCTGAATTAGCTGCTTATGCCGTCAATGTTGATCTTGAAATCAGCGCAGCAGTAGATGCGGTCATTGATATCGAAAATGATGTTCAAGTTGATATAGCTTCTGCTGCAAAAAATATATCTGCTGAAATTAATGTTGCCACTGATCGTTATAAAGATAAACCCAAGACGTGGAAAGATTTCCTTGAAAAAGATCCAAAAACAATCCAAAAATATCATAAGCAAATGAAAGGTGCCCATGATCGATATCAGAGTCATAAATTTGATGCTCTCTACGATAACTATGTACAAAATAAAATGAAATATGGCCCTGATAATAAAAAAATTAAAATGATGGTTAGTGAAGAAGCAGCCAAAAAATACCATGAAATATATTGCAATGGTACAGCGGTTGATGGTTACTCGTTAGGACAAGAATGTGTCATTAAGAGTAGTAGAATAACATGCTCTAATGCATCAAAACCCAACGAACTTAATGTTGGGTTCAATATGAATGATTATGTTACTACAACAGAGAATATGTGCTTTGACGAGATTCCCGCTGGATTCATTGTAATTCAGCAAGAAAAAAATACTGATGAACTTTATATTTGTTTCGATGAAAACTATTGTCATCCTAATAGTAAAACGATACTCGATAAAAAAACGGTCCCATGGACAGAGGATATTGTTGGCGTGGTTCCAAGATTTCTATTAATAAATAGAAAGGAAGGAGCAAAGCCAGAGCTCATTGTGGAAGGTGAAGATAATTATAGTTACCAAAACCCTCCCAATAAAATTACTGGTGATTTTAGAAAATTATTACAATCTTACAGTAATGATATCACAAAGGTATGGTATACACCTAGAAATGGTTCGAAGGAGCCACCAACTCTAAATGAACCTTCATGGAATTTCAGAAAACATCCATTTAATACGCTGGCCAATAAGGATGTGCTTCTCGTCGGCGATTTTAATGGAAAAGAGGCATTATGTGAAATAGATGATAAGAAAAACAGACTTAGCCCATCACGTATTGCAAGTCCAAATCTGGATTTTAGTTCATATGAAAGTGGCATGTATGAAGATCACCATAAAATAAAAAAAATGGCCGAACTAACAACACAATGTGCAACTAAAATTGCTGATAAATGTTTTCCGGATCTAGCCCCTGTTATTAAAAGCATGTTATCTGAAAAGAGAATGAGAGAGCATCTATGTTGGGAAGATGAAAACGGCGACAGAAACAACCCCTACTGTAAGGCACTCAATGTTGCCAGTGCAACGTCGGCCTGTGCATTGCAACAGTATCAAAATGGAAGACGCCTCCTGGATGCTATGATATCCGCATCAAAACACCCTGGCGCATCAAAAGAGCTGGAAGAACACCTGATTTTAATTATGTCGATGGAGGATGTTCAGACGGAGTTATGTACGGATGACTATGAAGCATTTTATGAGGATCCCGCGGGTAATGATGAAGAAGGTCAGCTGCTTTCCGCTCCCAAGCCTGCTGTCCCTGTCATCAGAGATAATCTGGCAAGAGGGGGAGCGGTTTTAAAACCATTCAGAAATCCAAGAAACGACAACGTAAGGGGCGAACATTTGGAACTGGGTGAAATGGGTTATTTGGAAACAACCAAAGAGGGCTCGACCCTTGGTTATGGTTCTTATGATTATAAAGCGATCGCTATTTGCGTACCAGGTAATCCAAAACAATGGATGCCAATGAATTATAACTACCATACTGATTCACTGATTCCACTAGCCGAACATGAATTCAACAGGTTTTATAATTCGAAAAATATAGCAGACATTAATAAATATAAAAATTATTTAAAAATAGCAAACCAGGTTCGTAGTCGGGCGCTCGTTAAAGATGCAGCTTCCTGTAGCCGACCAAAAAAGATTCGAACACCTGGCACCAATGATTTATTTGGAACCGGTGGCCTTAATGTTATGTCTTGGCCCGGCATGCGAAATTTTGCACCAAAGACAAGTGCAGACGCCACTCGCTGGAAAGCACTTTTGAAAGAAGAAACGGCACTATTAAGACGCTATAAAGCGCTTACCCCGAGAGGTAGAGCCATGGCATTTGAACAAGCCCTTGCTTTTTCAAATGCCAAAAAACAACCCTATACTGAGCCTCAAAAAATAAAGATGGCATTGGATTCTGCCATCTATGTGACGAATATCGCTATCGATGCAGCGAATGGAAACGAGGACGAGGCGGCAAAACTCCTTCTACCGATACGCCATCTTACCCATATCCATATGCCAGGCGCCAGAATGACTGATATGCAAAGTGGTAGTTTGGAAAGTCGCAGGGTCAATATGGTTAATTATATAAGAATGCACCATGATCCTCGCGAAGGGATAATAAACCTTCGCAGTAAGCTGATCAATGATCCGTCGGCCTCTTTTTTGATCAATGGCCAATTAGAGAAAGAAACTGAAATGCTTGCAGAACAATCGAATACATTTATAGTGAAAGAGATGCTATTTCATGATAAACAACCCGCTTGCTTTATAAGAAAAGGCAGAAAAGACCCAGAGAATGATAACGTTGATGTTTGTGCTGAGATAAATATATCATCCAAAAGTGCCAACATAGATATGACCTCTTACCTTTATAATTTTCATGAGTGTTCTGACAATAAAAAAGATAACATTAAATCAAAACTTAATGAGCTATCTCGGAAAAACAAGTTGGAAGATATGAAATCTGATAGTCCTCTCGAACTGCTGAATAACACTATTAATGATAAAGAGGCGATAGAAACGATTGAAAATCAATACCTTAACAAAGAGAAAGTTGATAGTGTTTGTGGACTTTCTAAAACCGATCCATTTTGCAACTTAGACACCCTGTTCGGTCTTGATATGTCACAAATGAAACAAAAATCTGAGTCGATCTTGCTGAAAGACACGAAGAATGATGTTAAAATCATAAGTAAACTGGTCAATGAACCGAAAGAAAAATTTCAGATAAACACCCACAGAAGAGCAACTCTTGAAACGGGGAAACCCACTGTTTTTATGCGTTTTGCCGTGGCCAATTTAATTGATGATGAACGTAAACCCCTACATATTGTAGTAGAGGGACGAAAGGAAACAGAGGAGTTTGAAAAGGCTGTTTCAGAGATAACTGGAGCGTTGCCGATCATTGATTCGAAGATTGATACTAATAACGCTATAAATCTTGTGGCCATAGGGTGTGCTAAGGCAGTTGCATTAAGGGCTCTTTCAACGGCAACAGACAGACCTGCTGCTCACACATGCGTAGATGGCATCAACACAATGACCCGTTCTGAGTTGTTTAAAGAACTTTCAGCAGACACACAACTTGATGCACTTCGCTATACAACAGCGGCATTAACACAAGAAGATTGTCAAGTTAACAACCAGTATGATTTTGGCTTATGGGAGATGCTTGATAGAGCAAAATCGAGCTCTCAAAATTCAGAGCAGATTTTTAATCAAAAAATAGCACGGATTGAAAAACAAATAAAAGAAATAAAAGAAATAAGCGATAAAATAACTGATGCAGATAAGATAATTGATGGGGATGCTTATCATGATGCCATGACCACAGAGCAGTTAGCCAGCGATGAAAGAATCAAAACGTTCACGAAATTTATGAATGATAAATTTAAAGGATTGGACTTGAATGAATATAATATTCATGCTCTCTATAACACACGTCCTGAAAACAAATCAGATATATTTTTAAATGGTGTTAACCTTTACCCTAAGATTCAAAATGCAACAAAAAAGCGAGTGTCTGTTTATCCATTATCAGAGGAGGGAAAGCAGGCCGGTGTAGTCATCGACCAAAATGTGTCAGCGACAGGCACATACCTTGATCGCTTAAAAGGTTATACAGCCGAGCTCGCTGCTTTATCAAGTCATTACTCTAAAACTAAAAAAGACAGACCTGATGGCTATCCGTCTGAAATGGTTACCAAGACGTTTATAGCGGAGTTAGACAAACTACGAGCCAAGAATATCTTCCTACCCCTCCAAGATCTGAAAACAGCGGCTATGGAAATTTCCTATGAAAATCAAGACAAATGCATAGCACTGGCTCAGCAAGGCAAGACGGATGAATTAAAAACATTTATAGCATCAACAATTGATAAAATAGCAAAAGAAAGAGAGCAAAAAATAAGAGCCAAAAGCGTACTTGCAAAGAGGTTTTCTACGGGGTTGAAGTCAGAGGATATCGTTAAGAGCATTCTTGAGTTAGTTCCCATAAAAGATAAGCAAGAGTGTGAGGCGATACAAAGAGAATTAAGTGACCTGACAAGTAAGAGTGACCCAGAATCCCAACAAAGAATAGAGACTTTTGAGAAAAAGTTAAAGGCACTAAAAACCAAAAATGGTATTTGCCTTACTGATATTGACAAGATTCATCAGCAGGTGGATAAACTTCAGACGTACACTCAAGAGATTATTAAAAAAGGCGCAGATGCCATTGCTACAGATTACAGACATTTACTTGAAACAAGTGACGGATCTATTGATGATAAATTACGAGTGCTGTCTATGATTAATTATGAATTTTTATTGCTTCACCGCTCCCTTCCGAAAGCATCTCAGGTGGCAGCGGTGTTAGCATCTATTAATTCCCCTTCAATATCTCAGGCTATTGGTGCTGAACCGGGTTCAGGAAAGTCCATTTATTTCATGCCAGCATTGGTAATAACAAGACAACTTGGCAAACGGAATGAAAACTTCCCTATTTTCGTTACCAACAATGAAATACTGTTACAGCAGGATTATGAAAACTTTAGGCCATGGGGCAAAGCCTTCGGTTTTTCAGTCCACATGCTTAATACTAATTTTGAAAATAACATGAAAAAATATACCACGGAAAAAACAATGGTATTTGGCACTGCTGAGATGGTGATGGGCGATAGGCTAAGATTGAACACATTAGACTTGGTAGACCGATTTATAGAACATGACGCTGAGGATGAATTAATACGATGCCCAAATGATAAATTACTCGATCTCTACACAGAAGGATTCAAGCGAGGCATTGTTTTTGATGAATTTGATACCGTAAAGGACAAAGATTGTTCAGGTGCACTCATTGTATCTGAGACATCTACCAATAAGTCAGATAGCTGGAAACTCGAATCTTACTGTGCCTTCTTCAAGGTATTCGAAACCCTTGGGAATCAGGAAAAAGATTGGACGTGCTACCGTGACGCAATGGTAAAATCACTCAGTGTCGAGATGGAAAGTGCGGCGCCTCAAAAAAAATCCTTCTATCAATCAGAGATTGATAAAGTTCAATCCATGAATCAAGAAGAGTGGAGTGGTCGCATAGAGAGCTTACGAAGCTTTATAATGAAAAAACACCAGTTTAAATTACAGAAAACATACACGATTGGTTACGAAACCTTAGAAAAAGGGAGTTCATCTAAAAAAACAATGGTGGCCGTACCAAATCCTTCCAAAAAAGTCATTGAAGAACATTTTGCACAAGGCCATGCACTCAAAATATTTCCCATTAATCAAACAACGGCTGAGATGGTTAGAAATGCTTCATTCGCTGATAATGCATCAAACTATTTAGCTTGCATGCATGGCTTACCTTCCTCGTCACCCAGCCGAGTTCTAGCATCAGCCTCAACTCAGGCGTTTTTCGACGAAAATTTCGGTGAGCACGGAATATGTACTTTAACTGCAACTTATGGAAGTGGCGAAATGCTGGATGACTTGATTCCTAAGGGGAGAACCAATATTTTCTACCAAGCGCCTTATAAACTGGATCTAGTCACTCATACGCCACAGCTCTTCGAAAGCCAGACCGATATTTACGACAATGTGGTCAACATGGCAGGTCATTATATTGAGCAAGGTATGGACGTCATTATTTTATCCACCGAGCAATCTGACGTATTTGCCCTAGACCAGGCGTTAGGTCTTTATACTCAAGCCAATAAGAACTTTAAAGAAAAAGCGGATGTGCTGACATTAGCTAACCTTCAAGACAAACCAGATCACCAGATATTTGAAGACGAAGTTAAACACCTCGATACTCCTTTTGACTCCACAAAACCTCGGGGCAGACAACGAGGTGCAGTGATCAATGCTACTGATGCTTGCGCTAGAGGCTTCAACTTTAAAGCGTGTAAGGCAGTACTGATATCGGTTGGGTGCCCAGCGAGTGAACGGGCAAGACTACAAAAACAACGTCGCGTAGGAAGGAAAGGAAATAAAGGAATTGTTCATAGTTTAATGAAACAAGACGTACTGTCAGGACGTACCCAATTATTCACGAATGCAACAACCGAACAGCATGGCGGGCGACATAGTCAAAAGATCGAAAACAGTGTAGACAAGGCGCTTTTGTCTAAAGACACTGTCATTAATCAGCGAGCACTGGTACGCAATAGAATTCAAACAGTTGTCATGAATTGTGAGCGCATATTAATGGCTTATCAGCAGCAGCTAAGAGTGATTGAAGCACTCAGCCAGAACCAACTGCCGATAACAGAAAAGATGAAAAAAGCGCTTTCTGGTATCATCAAAGACATCACTCCAGGGGTGGCAGAGAAAACACTTCAAGCTTGGTATAAGTGGCGAGACAGTTTTGTTGAAGAAGCAACAAAACAGTGCAAAACACCAGAAGAGGCTGATGAATTTATCAATAAACAACTGGTTGAGCAGAAAACGTGGCATAATTTTATTACTCAGCAACCCTATTATAACGCTATTATTAATACTGACTTTTCGCATAACTCACAGGACATATCGTCTCTACCAGGCAAGTTTTCTAAAAAAGGCCATCTCTTGCACAAGATCGCACAACTGGAGAACAGATTTCATAAGAAATTGCAAATGGCATTAAAGTAAGCGGGTTCTTAAGTAGCGGTAATGTAACAAGTGCAATCGACTGAAATTTCATAGGTGAATCAGCTGGTACATTTCATAGATCTCACACTCAGAAATGGAGAAGCGATACATTCCATAATTAAAGCAAGGATTGTCACTTGGCTGATATCCTGAAAAGATCAGCTGTCGAATGAAGAGTGCAGTGCCAGATACTGCACTCAGATTACACCATGGCTGATAAACGATTTGTTCCTAACAAAGCGCGAGGAGGCTCTTTATATAAGGGTCTGCCTCGTTTTGTCAAAAAACGCTGTTAAAGGTGGTAACCGTAGGTCTTGGTGTACCATGATCCCAAACCGTGTCGATATTACCGATGTGAACTTATTAATTAATTAATACTCTAAGAAACCATATTGTTGTTAAAAATATTATATAAATTTTAACACTATTATCTAAATATAGTAATAGAGTCTATTGGTTAGTAAAAATCTTATGAAGGTTGTTATTAGATGATATTTATTTAATCAAACAGTGTGTTAAGTTAGGGAGATAATCCCAACATACCTACCAACAATGGCATTAGTCCACTGAAAAGTGAAGTATTGGATTCATATTTGAAAAAAGAACCAAAATACTGTGGCTATGGATATAAAAATAAGGTGAATGGTTATTATCAGCATGAATAACTGATCGAGAAAAAAGATATTAATATTTGCACAGTAATACGAATTAACTAGGAATTAATTATGTCACTCATTAATCACGGTAACAATACATTTACTATCAAATGTAGTGATGCGTTTCGTTTTGTGGTGCATACAGGAAAGAGCCCACTAAAATATCTCAGTGCAGTTATTGCTTTTGTCTTTGGAAAAACGGTTACTAACGAGTGCCTGAAGAATTATGTATCAGTCTTTCACGAAACACCACTGGCAAGATACGTCAGGGATAAGAATATTTTTGAGAGAGACGCTCAGATTATGGATCAAGAAAGCGTCATAAATATACCTGCAGCACCTACTGCTGATGGCGTTCAACCAGAAGTAACCAGGAATAAACATACAAACAAAACATTGCCTTTAACTCCGAACAAGCAGGATAGCAATGTAATGCATGGACAAAGCAAAAATGATAAAGCGGATCATTCAATAGACAAACAACCAGAAGTCATTCAATCAATCACAACAAACCCAGAGCCACGACTGTTTCTTGAAGAGCAACCTCAAGAGTTTTCAACTGCAAGTACTCCGCTAAAACCCATTCAGCAAGTTTCTCCTGAGATTATTTTCACAAAATGGCTACCGATTGCTGATCAATTAGAAGCCGTTTCAGGGTCGGAAGGAACACAATCTATCGTGTTGGACAAAGATAAATATTGTATAAATCCACTACCGGACATAGAGTTTGGACAAAACAAGCTGGCTAAAGTGTCAGGGTGTGAGTCTGAGTTAGCTGCTTATGCCATCAATATTGATCTTGAAATCAGCGCAGCAGTAGATGCGAGCGTTGATATCGAAAAGGATGTTCAAGTTGATATAGCGTCTACTGCAAAAAATATATCTGCTGAAATTGATGTTGCCGCTGTTCGTTATAAAGAGAAACCCAACACATGGAAAGATTTTCTTGAAAAAAATCCAGCAATAATCAAAAAATATCATGAGCAAATAAAAGATGCCAAGGATCGACATCAGAACAAGAAATTTGATGCTCTCTACGATAACTATTTCCAAAATAAAATGAAATATGGCCCTGATAATAAAAAAATTAAAATGATGGTTAGTGAAGAAGCAGCCAAAAAATACCATGAAATATATTGCAGTGGTACGGCGGTTGATGGTTACTCATTAGGACAAGAATGTGTCATTCATAGTAATAGAAGAACATGCGTTAGAGCAGCAGCACACAACGTAGTTGGTATTGGATTCAATATGCATGAGTATGTTGCTACAACAGAGAATATGTGTTTTAACGAGGTTCCCGCTGGTTTCATTTTGATTCAGGAAGAAAACAATCCTAATACACTTTATATTTGTTTCGATAAAGACTATTGTCATCCTAATAGTAAAACTATACCCGATAAAAAAACGGTTCCATGGACAGAGGATATTGTTGGTTTGGTTCCAAAATTTCTATTAATAAATAGAGAAGAAGGAACAAATCCAGAGCTAATTGTGGAAGGTGAAGATAATTATAGTTATCAAAATCCACCCTCTGGAATCTCTAATGATTTTACAAAATTGTTAAAGTCTTATAGTGAAAGTATCACAAAGGTATGGTATACAGCTCACCCTAGAAAGAATCCGGATGAGCCACCAACGCTAAATGAACCTTCATGGAATTTCAGAAAACATCCATTTGATACACTGGCTAATAAGGATGTACATCTCATCGGCGATTTTAATGGAAAAGAGGCATTATGTGAAATAACGGATGAGCAAAAAAAACATAACCCATCACGTATTGCAAGTCCGAATTTAGATTTTGATTCATATGAAAGCGGAATGTATGAAGATCACGTTAAAATAACAAAAATGGCAAAACTAACAACGCAATATGTAAGAAAAATTGCCAATAAATTTTTCCCGGATTTAGCGAATGTTATTAATAAGTTGTTATCTGAGGAGAGAATAAAAAATCATCTATGTTGGTCGGATGAATGCGATGACAGAAGCAGTCCATACTGTAAGGCACTCAATGTTGCCAGTTCAACGTCGGCCTGCGCATTACGGCAGTACCAAAATGGAAGGCGTTTCCTGGATGCTCTGATATCCGTATCAAAACATCCTGATTCATCAAAAGATCTGGAAGAACATCTGAATTTAATTCTGTCGATGGAAGAAGTTCAGACAGAATTATGTCCGGATGACTATGAAGCATTTTATGAAGATCCAGCTGGTCATGGTGAAGAAGGTCAGCTGTTTTCCGTCCGCAAGCCTGCTATCCCTGTCATCAGAGATAATCTGGTAAGAGGGGGATTGGTTTTAAAACCATTCAGAAATCCAAGAAATAATCACCCGAAGGGCAAGCGTTTTGAACTGGGTGAAATGGGTTATTTGGAAGTGACCCAAGATGGCTCGACCCTTGGTTATGGCTCTTATGATTATAAAGCGATTGCTGTATGTGTACCGGGTAATCAAAAAAAATGGATGCCAATGAATTACAACTACCATACTGATTCACTGATTCCACTAACCGAACATGAATTCAAAAGGTTTTATAATTCGACAGCCAGAGGAAACGATGATAAATATAAAAATTATTTAACAGTAGCAAACCAGGTGCATAGTCGGGTACTCGTTAAAGATACAGCTTCCTGTAGCCGACCAAAAAGGATTCTAACACCTAGTACCAATGATTTATTTGGAACCGGTGGCCTTAATGTTATGTCTTGGCCAGGAATGAGAAATTGCGCACTAGAGACAAGTGTAGACGCCACTCGCTGGAAAGCACTTTTGAAAGAAGAAACGGCACTGTTAAAACGCTATAAAGCGCTTACCCCTAGAGGTAGAGCCATGGCATTTGAACAAGCCCTTGCTTTTTCAAATGCCAAGAAACAACCCTATACTGAGCCTCAAAAAATAAAGATGGCATTGGATTCTGCCATCTACGTGACGAATATCGCTATCGATGCAGCGAATGGCAACGAGGACGAGGCGGCAAAACTCATTCTACCGATACGCCATCTTACCCATATCAATATGCCAGGTGCCAGAATGGCTGGTATGCAAAGTGATAGTTTGGAAAGTCGCAGGGTCAATATGGTTAATTATATAAGAATGCACCGTGATCCTCGCGAAGGGATAATAAACCTTCGCAGCAAGCTGATCAATGATCCGTCGGCCTCTTTTTTGATCAATGGCGAATTAGAGAAAGAAACTGAAATGCTAGAAAAACAATCGAATACATTTATAGCTAAAGAGATGCTATTGCATGATAAACAACCCACTTGCTTTATAAGAAAAGGCAGAAGTGACCAAAAAGACGATAAAGTTGAAGTTGAAGTTGAATTTGATTATGAGGTCAAGAGATCATCAGCAAGTGCCAGTATAGATATGACCTATTACCTTTATAATCTTCATGATTTTGGTGACATAAAAAAACATGATTTCAAATTGAAACTTGATGCTTTATCTCGGAAAAACAAGTTGGAAGATATGCAAGATGATACCTCTCTCGAATTGCTGGAAAATAATTCTAAAAAGACGATGGGATTTATTGATAATCAATACCTTGACAAAGATAAAGTTGATCGTGTTTGTGAGCTTTCTAAAAACGATCCCTTTTGCAATTTACAAACCATGTTCAGTCTTGATATGTCAAAAATGAAACAAAAAACTGAATCGATGATGCTGGAAGACACTAAGAATGATGTAAAAATTCTAAGTGCACTGATCAATGAACCGAAAGAAAAATTCCAGATCAAGACTCACAAAAGAGCGACTATCCACACGGGTCAACCAACTGTTTTGTTGAATCAATGCACCATCAATTTAATTAGTCATAAACCTCTGTATACTGTAGTAGAGGGACGAAAGGAGACAGAGGAGCTTGAAAAGGCTGCTTCAGAGATGACGGGAGCGTTGCCGATCGTTGACTCGGATATTAATATTAAGAACGCTATTGATCTTGTAGCCATAGGTTGTGCTAAGGCAGTTGCATTAAGAGCCCTTTCAACGACAACATACAGGCCTGCTGCTCACACATGCGTAGATGGCATCAACGTAATGACTCGTTCGAAGTTGTTTAAGGAACTCTCAGCAGATACACAACTTGATGCACTTCGCTATACAACAGCTGCATTAACACAAGAAGATTGTCAAGTTAACAACCAGTATGATTTTGGCTTATGGGAGATGCTTGACAAGGGAGAGTCTGCCTCCCCTAATTCAAATCAGGCTTTTTATGAAAGAGACGCACGGATTAAAAAGAAAATAGAAGAGATAACAAAAATAACAGAAAAAATCCATGCTGTAGAGAGTCTCATTGAGCATTATAGTAATACGAATGACTCGGAGACAGAGACCTTGGCCGCCAATCAACAATTCAAAGAGTTCGCGGAATTTATGAATCAAAGATTTGAAGGATTGAACCTTAATGCAAATAATGCTGATTCTCTCTATAATATATCGACGATTGAAAACAAATCAGATATATTTTTGGATGGTGTTAACCTCTACCCTAAGATCCAAAATGCAACAAAAAAATTATGGGTTGTTTATCCATTATCAGAGGATGGAAAGAAGGCCGGTTTGTTATTCAACAAAAAGGCGCCAGTGAAAGACACATACTCTGGACGTTTAACGGGTTATAAGAACGAGCTCGTAGCTTTATCAAAGCATTACTCTAAAACTAAAAACGACAGACCTGAGGGTTATCCGTCTGAAATGATTACCGAGATGTTTATAGCGGAGTTGGAAAAACTACGAGCCAAGAATGTCTTCCTACCCCTCCAAGATCTGAAAACAGCGGCCAAGGAAATTTCTTGTAACAATCAAGACAAATGCATAGTACTGGCTCGGCAAGGCAAGATGGATGAATTAAGAACATTTATAGCATCAACAATTGATAAAATATCGGAAGAAAGAACACAAAAAAGAATATCCAAAGACGTACTTGGAAAGAAATTTTCTACGGAGTTAAAGTCAGAGAGTATCGTTAAGAGCATTCTTGAATTAATTCCCATAAAATATAAGCAAGAGTGTGAGGCGATACAAAGAGAATTAAGTTACCTAGCAAGTAAGAGTGACCCAGCATCCCAACAAAAAATAGAGACTTTGAAGAAAAAATTAAAGACACTAAAAATCAAAAATGGTATTTATCTTACCGATATTGTCGAGATTCGTCAGCAGGTGGATAAACTTCAGATGTACACTCAGGAGATTATTAAAAAAGGCGCAGATGCCATCGCTACAGATTACAGGCACTTGCTTGAAACAAGTGACGGATCCATTGATGATAAATTACGATTGCTGGCTATGGTTAATTACAAATTTTTATTGATTCACCGATCCATTCCGAAACAATCTCAGGTGGCAGCGATGTTAGCCTCTATTAATTCACCTTCAATATCTCAGGCTATTTGTGCTGAACCGGGTTCAGGAAAGTCCATTTATTTCATGCCAGCATTGGTAATAACAAGACAACTTGGTAAACGAAATGAAAACTTCCCTATTTTTGTTACTAACAATGAAACACTGTTACAGCAGGATTATGAAAACTTTAAACCGTGGGGTAGAGCCTTCAATTTTTCGGTTCGCATACTTGATACTAATTTTGAAAATAACATGAAAAAATATACCACGGAAAAAACAATGATATTTGGCACTGCTGAGATAGTAATGGGGGATAGACTAAGACTGGACACGTTAGACTTGGTAGACCGATTTATAGACAATGACGCTACGGATGAATTAATACGATGTCCAAATGATAAATTACTCGATCTCTACACAGAAGGATTCAAACGAGGCATTGTCTTTGATGAGTTTGATACTGTAAAGGACAAAGATTGTTCAGGTTCACTCATTGTGTCTGAGACGACTACCAATAAGTCAGATAGTTGGAAGCTCGAGTCTTACACTGCCTTCTTCAAGGTATTCGAAGCCCTTGGGAATAAGGCAAAGGATTGGAGATGCTACCTTGACGCAATGGTAAAATCACTCAGTGTCGAGATGGAAAGTGCTGCGCATCAAAAAAAATTATTCTATCAATCAGAGATTGATAAAGTTAAATCCATGAATCAAGAAGAGTGGAGCGCTCGCATAGAGAGCTTACGAAGCTTTATAATGAAAAAACACCAGTTTAAATTACAGAAAACATACACGATTGGTTACGAAACCTTAGAAAAAGGAAGTTCATCTAAAAAAACAGTGGTGACCATACCGAATCCTTCCAAAGCAGTCATTGAAGAACAGCTGGCACAAGGTCATGTACTCAAAATATTTCCAATTAATCAAACAACGGCTGAAATGGTTAGGAATGCTTCATTCGCTGATAATGCATCAAACTATCTGGCTTGCATGCACGGCTTACCTCCCTCGCCGCCAAGCCAAGTGCTGGCATCAGCCTCAGCCCAAACGTTTTTCGAGGAAAATTTTGGTGAGTACGGAATCTGTACTTTAACTGCAACGTATGGAAGTGGCAAAATGCTGGATGACTTGATTCCTGAGGGGAGAACCAATATTTTCTACCAAGCGCCTTATAAGCTGGATTTAGTCACTCATACGCCACAGCTCTTCGAAAGCCAGACCGACATTTACGACAATGTGGTCAACATGGCAGGTCATTATATTGAGCAAGGTATGGACGTCATTATTTTATCCAGTGAGCAATCGGACGTGTTTGCTCTAGATCGTGCATTAGGTCTTTATAGTCAAGCCAATAAGAACTTTAAAGAAAAAGCGGATGTGTGGACATTAGCTAACCTTCGAGACAAGCCAGACCACATGATACTTGAAGAAGACATTCTACACCTCGATACTCCTTTTGATTTCACAAACGCTCAAGGCAGACAACAAGGTACAGTGATCAATGCTACTGATGCTTGCGCTAGAGGCTTCAACTTTAAAGCGTGTAATGCAGTACTGATATCGGTTGGCTGCCCAGCAAGTGAACGGGCAAGACTACAAAAATACCGTCGCGTAGGAAGGAAGGGAAATAAAGGGATCGTCCATAGTTTAATGAAGCAGGACGTACTGACAGGCAGCCCTCAATCATTCACGAATGCAACAACCGAACAGCATGGGGGGCGACATGGTCAAGGCATCGACAACCGTGTAGAGAAAATGCTTTTATCTAAAGACGCCATCATTACTCAGCGAGCGCTGGTACGCAATAAAATTCAAACCGTTGTCATGAATTGTGGGAACATATTAATGGCTTATTATCAGCAGCTAAAAGTCATGGAAGCACTAAGCCAGAATCAGCTGCCGATGACAAAAAAAATGAAAGAAAAGCTTGATGGTATCGTCAAAGACATTACTCCAGGAATGGCAGATAAAACACTTCAAGCTTGGTATAAGTGGCGAGACAGCTTTGTTGAAAAATCAACAAAACAGTGCAAAACACCAGAAGAAGCCGATGAATTTATCAATCAACAACTGGGTGAGAAAAAAACGTGGCATAATTTTATTACCCAGCAACCATATTATAACGCTATTGTCAGTGCTGATTTTTCGCATAGGCCAGAGGAAATGCCGTCTCAATTACAGTTTCCTAGTAAGGAAGAGCTGTTTTTTCAGAGTGTGGTAAAACTGGAGAACAGATTATATAAGAAATTGCACACTGCACTAAAGCGAACGGGTTATTAAGTGGTAGAAATACAATAAATGTAATCGACTGAAATTTAATAAGTGGGTCAGTTGCTGGTGCATTTCATCGCTCTCACACTCAGCGCTAGAGGCTTCAACTTTAAAGCGTGTAATGCAGTACTGATATCGGTTGGCTGCCCAGCGAGTGAACGGGCAAGACTACAAAAATACCGTCGCGTAGGAAGGAAGGGAAATAAAGGGATCGTTCATAGTTTAATGAAGCAGGACGTACTGACAGGCAGCCTCCAATCATTCACGAATGCAACAATCGAACAGCATGGAGGGCGACATGGTCAAGGCATCGAAAACAGTGTAGACAAATTGCTTTTGTCTAAAGACGCTGTCATTACTCAGCGAGCGCTGGTACGCAATAGAGTTCAAACCGTTGTCATGAATTGTTGGCACATATTAATGGCTTATTATCAACAGCTAAAAATGATGGAAGCACTCAACAAGGGTCAACTAAAGATGACAAAAAAGATGGAAAGAACGCTGGGTGGTATTGTCAAAGACATTACTCCAGGGACGGCAGAAAAAACACTTCAAGACTGGTATAAGTGGCGAGACAGCTTTGTTGAAAAAGCAACAAAACAGTGCAGAACACCAGAGGAAGCCTATGAATTTATCAATCAACAACTGGGTGAGCAAAAAACGTGGCATAATTTTATTACCCAACAACCATGTTATAACGCTATTGTCAGTGCTGATTTTTCGCATAAGCCAGAGGAAATGCCGCTTTTAACACGCGGGTCTGGTAACGAAGACCGGTTTTTTCACAGTATGGCAAAACTGGAGAACAGCTTTCATAATAATTTGCACACTGCACTAAAGCGAGCGGGTTCTGAAGTGGTAGGAATGCAATAAGTGCAATCGACTGAAATGGTAGAGTGATGAGCTAGCTGCTAGTACATGTCGTAGTACTCACATCCAGAAATGAGGAGGCAAACCAGCCTTAAGGTTCAATACGAGTACAAAGGACGACATCTACGGCCTAAGCTTTACCGCTTTCTATTCTTAACCTTTCAGCCTGGAAAATACGCATGCTATGGCCAGTTTTTCGACCTACCGTTCGAGCTCGAACATCAATTTTTATGATAGCAATATCTCCATGGCGAATTTGGGTCTGATGTATATTTTTTAAATTGAGTTATGATAGCGCATTCGATCCTTACATTAATGGGTATTTGTCATTGGGTTTTAACTACGCTGTTTATTCACTAATACGGAGCAATAAGATGAACAGTTATTTGAAAAAAACGCTATTGGGTGTGGGTGTCTGCTTGTTCCTTACCCCTTGCTACGCAACGAAAACGGAACCTGCAAAACCGACAAAGCCCAAGATCACCAGCATCAACAACTTTGAAAAGGGCGTGCCAGGTGGCATGGAGCAGCGCAGCATGGATCTCAAGGCTGTCATAAAAAACATCAATCTCAACACTCGAGAGATCACCGTAGAAGATGAGCTGGGCGTTTGGCGTTCCCTGATTTTGCCCACCGGTCTCCATAACATCGCAAAGCTCAACCAGGGTGACGAGGTATCCCTAACCTTGATCGAGGAACTGGTGGTCGATATGAATCCCGACACGGTACCACAGGAAGGCGTGCTCACGCGTACCGTGGTAAGCTCTAACCAGCAGAAGAATAAGTCCCAAATCATTTTCACTGCTCAGATGTCGGTTAGAGCAAAGATTAAAGCGATTGATCTCAAAGCGCACACAGCGACGCTGATCTTTTCTGATAACAGCAGCCGTACTGTCAATGTGCGTAAAGATGTGGCTCTTAAAAAAGAACAAATCGGTAAGGAGCTGACTATCAACACCACCAAAGCGACAGTGTTATCGGTGAAAAATCTGTAAATGCTTTCAGTACAAAATAGAGACTCACAACCGTGTGTCTCTACATGACAATCTAGTTATTATATCTGGAGTGGCTCAATATTATTTGAACTTTGTCCACATAGCGCATGTCTATAGTTGTTATAGGGAATATTAAAAATCCCACACTGACATCATATATAATAGGAGATTGTTTTATGGAAAAAACATCAGAAAATAGTGCCGTTTATCCTAATAATACGCCCACTGATTATACAAAGAAACCGACACAGGATCCCTCCTCCAGTGATTCATCGGGAATTTCGAAAGAAACTAGTAGAACTCCATCCAATTCGCTCTTGACTCGTTCAGCAAAATTACTTGGTAAAATTCTTTGTGGCGTGGCTCTAGCTCCAGTTTTAATCATAGCGGAAACAACGGTGTCTACTATTTTAAGTATATCCTCGAGTTATATTGGGATAGTAAAATTGGCCTACAATAAAAACGCAATATTGGGAGGCATAGCGAGTGTTACTTTTGCGCCCTTGTTGTCCATAATATTCGGAATTAATACAGCTGTTTTTGGGATATTCTCTGCCGTAGTTGATACTGTAAGAACGGCATCATCCTTATCAACAGAACCATTTGTCTCAACCACTAAGCAAGCAGTAGAGTCTACCAAGTTGTGTATTGATGGTCAGTTTAATAAGGCCGCACTCAATAGAGTGGTTAATTTGGCAAGAATATTTTGAATGGGTAGTGTTCACAACTCTGTGTCATTTCTTTAAGCTTAGATAAAGAAATGACATTGAGTTTATGTTCGAATCAACTCAATATTGGGAATGCCGTACCTCTTGCTAACAGCACGCAGGGTTTTCTTGAGTGTTGTTGGTTGATTTATGGCCTAGCCGATGAAATACAGGCCCGCTGTCGGGGTATAAAATTGGTGTTTAATTGTTCTATTTTCAATTTCACGAAAACTCACCCTGCAAGTGAAACCTAGATTGCTCAGGCTGGCGTTCTCATTGTGACAAACTCTTCTGCCGCTGTCGGGTGAATCCCTATAGTCTGATCAAAGATCGCCTTGGTAGCACCTGCTTTCAGTGCAATAGCCAGCCCTTGGGTAATCTCACCGGCATCCGAACCCACCATGTGACACCCCATGACACGATCACTGTCACCATCCACCACCAGCTTCATAAACACCCGCTCATCACGGCCACTCAGCGTGTGCTTCATATGACGGAAATCACTCTTGTAGATCACAACATGACTGCACTGCTTGCGAGCCTGCTCTTCGGTCAGTCCAACGGTGCCAATATTCGGCTGACTGAATACCGCTGTCGCAATATTGGAATAGTCCATCACAACCGGTTGCCCTTTATACAGGTGACCAACCAATGCCATCGCTTCAGCCAGTGCAACTGGCGTTAATTGGAAACGATCAATCACATCGCCCAATGCGTAGATCGTAGAGACTGACGTCTGAAAGTTATCATCGACCTTGATAGCACCGTTCTCCGCCAACTCAACACCTACCTGCTTCAACCCCAGACCTTCCGTGTTAGGTAGACGTCCAGTGGCGTACATGACCGCATCAACGGTTTCAGTGGTTCCATCCTGCCAGGTGACCTGTAACTGCTCATCTTGCAGTTTTTCAATCTTGCTAATGGTACTGTTGAACTTCAGATCAATCTGTTTTTTCAGCATTTCATCCCGCAGAGATGTTCGCACATCATCATCAAAACCACGCAGAAACAGATCACCACGATAAGAGAGCACCGTATCAGCGCCAAGCCCAGCAAAAATACCCGCGAACTCAACGGCGATATAACCACCTCCGACCACAATCACTTTCTTCGGAAACTTTTCCAGATAAAACGCCTCATCCGAGGTGATCGCATGTTCAGAACCAGGAAAGTCCGGCACAAAAGCCTTGGAACCTGACGCGACCAAAATACGCTCTGCGGTATAACGCTTATCCCCAACCTCAACCGTATGCTGATCAATCAACACGGCATAACCAATAATCAGTTCAACACCAGCATGATTCAACAGGTTTTCATAAACACCATTAAGGCGTTCAATTTCACGAGTTTTGTTATCCCGCAGTACCTGCCAGTCAAAGCTGACACCTTCAACCGTCCAGCCATATCCTTTGGCGTCCTCAAAATCTTCATGGTAATGCGCACCATAGACAAACAGCTTCTTGGGAACACACCCGACATTGACACAGGTTCCACCCAAAAAACGGCCTTCAGCCACCGCCACGCTGGCACCTTCCGCCGCCGCCATCCGACTCGCCCTGACGCCACCAGAACCAGCACCAATAACAAACAGGTCAACATCAAACGTTCTATTATTCATTCAGCCTCTCCTGAAGGTAAAATGCCGCTCTCGTACTCCTGAAACAGCCTCATTCAGTCGTAACACTGACCGCTGTACGGCAGGATTCCCTGGTCATTATACGGTTTTATGTCCACTTAAAGATGCAGAAGTTCACATCAGTGATCAAGGGGAGACGGCTCATTTCATATCATTCATATCAATTGTTTCACTGATTCTATCGTCACTGAACCATCACTGACCACTATCTGCATCAAAAAATCGTATCAAAAGAGTGCATCAAAAAAGCACCTTATCCTTTGATATCCGACTTTCCTTTATATCCAGCTCAGGTATCATGCCCCTCCTCTACGCCCTCCATTTTAGGCGAGACCCAATGCCGACGGATACCGTACAACCTGAACGCTATGATGACCTACTTCGAGAAAAAGCTGATCGGATTAAGGCCATGTTTGCATCCTTTGCACCACCACCACTAGACGTATTTCATTCCGCTTCGATCCATTATCGAATGCGATCGGAGTTTCACATCTGGCATCAAGATGACCGAGTTCATTACGCCATGTTTGCACCGGGCAACAAACATGAGCCTATTTTTTTGCAGACCTTCCCAGTCGCATCTAAACGCATCAACGAGCTCATGCAGCCACTCCTGAATGTACTTTGCCAACAGGAGATCTTGCATCGTAAACTATTTCAGGTGGAGTTCCTCACTACACAGACCGACGAAGCCCTAATCAGCCTGCTCTACCACAAGAAGCTAGATGAGTCATGGCTGGAAGCAGTACGCCCGCTAGAGAAACAGTTCAATATTCACATCATTGGCCGTGCCAAAAAACAGAAGCTGATTCTAACTCAAGACTTTGTCACCGAAACGCTCACTGTCAACGGAAAAACCTGGCAGTATCAACAGGTAGAAAACAGCTTCACGCAACCCAATGCCGGTATTAATGAACAGATGCTGAAATGGACGAGCGATGTCGTTCAAGGCAGTACGGGCGATTTTCTGGAACTGTATTGCGGTAACGCCAACTTTACCTGTGTACTGTCTGAGCAATTCCGACAGGTACTTGCCACAGAGATATCCAGATCATCGGTGCAATCAGCGCGTCATAACTTCACCCTGAACGGGGTACAAAATGCCGACATCGTGCGCATGTCCAGCGAAGAGTTCACTCAGGCGATCAACAAAGAACGCCCTTTTCGGCGTCTTCAGGATATCGACCTAGACACCTACGAGTTCTCCACCGTGCTCGTTGATCCGCCTCGTGCAGGGCTGGACAAAGGCACCGAAGCCCTGATGCAGCGATTCGAACGGATCCTTTATATCTCCTGCAACCCTGAAACCCTGCAAGCCAACTTGAACACCCTGAGCCAGACCCACCGTATCGAACGCTTCGCCCTATTTGATCAATTCCCGTATACTCATCATGCAGAGTGTGGTATCTACCTTATTCGAAAATAAACGCATTCTGCGCCACATTAACCATTGAAACCACCCTTCTGGCTGGTGCAGTTTAATTCTATAATCAAGTTTCTGTTGCCAACGGGTGGCCAATGAAAACGATACCCCAAACCATTCTGATGCTTCTCTCTATCCTCTGGATGACAGGTTGCAATTCTCTCACATCATCCAAATCTGTGGATAAATCACCACCGAGCGAACCGACCGACATTCTTTTTCTTGCTATGGATCAAAGCGAAAGTCAAGTCTTCAAATTACTATTACCGGAAATTCATCGTCGTAATTTGGACACTAGGATTTTTACGCTGGGACGAGCAGACACAGTGTTTGCTGACACCAAAGGGGCTTTATCGATAGCCACCATGACACCCTTACCGACCAATTTGTCCGATGATCGAACCGTGTTACTGAATCAAAACGCGGTCACCAAAATAGTGGAGAGCATTCGGCCAACCGTTGTGGTCACCGGCATGTCCCATGCGATTGAAGCACAGCTCAGTAATCACTTTCGGGAAAAAGGGTCAATCATTATCGCCCTCTACGACCGCTTTGGCCTGATCAGTCAGACGCCTCAAGTCTCACCCTGGCTGGCAACCACCAGCGGCGTGGATGAATTGCTCCTACCTGGCCATTACCAGGCGGTCGATGCAGGCAAGCTTGCGGCGTTTCAGAGCAGTCAGATCGCCATCAGTGGTCACCCCGTTCTGGAACAGTGGGATAGCACGTTTCTGGTCGCCAATCCCACGCAACAGAAGCAACGTCTTGGACTCGACCCAAAACGTCCCATCATTTTGTTTACTGGTGGGCGTGATCCCGAGTATCAACAACAATGGCTGACACTGTTTCTGCGATCAATGGCTGAACGTCCAGATATTCAGGTTCTGATCACACCTCACCCGCAAACGGACGGTCAACTTGAACGCAACACGGTGCAATCCCTAAAATTGGAAAACGTGTTGGTAATGGATGGCAGTACCACTATCGCAGAGCTGGCAACCGTGGCCGATCTAGTCGTGACCCTCAAATCCACCGCCGGCTTCCAAGCCGCTTGGCAGGCGTTACCCGTTCTCTTTATCGCAGGAGAAGAGTACAACAATATCCTGACGGATGCCGGTATAGCCAGCCGGGCTTCCAGCTGGCAACAGATCCTCAACTCGGTTTACCGCTATATTGATCGCCCACAACACTCGGAAACAACCTCTTTCAAAATGCTGGGAGTTCCAGATCACTCTCTGCAACGTATCACCGACCACCTGCAAACAACGGTGCAACAGATGGTCGATGCCGGTGTTCCCCTACTGGAAAACTTGCAGATTGAAGATAGTCGTCAATAAAACCTGACTCAGCCGAATGAGAGAAGATCTGATCGCTATTGGCATCCCGGCTGACCGCATCTATCGCGACTATGCCGGCTTCCGAACACTCGACTCGGTAATTCGTGCCAACCAAGTTTTCAACTTGACACAATTCACCCTCATCTCCCAGCAATACCAAAATGAACGCGCCATTTTTATTGCACAGAAACGTAACATTCAAGCGATTGCCTTTAATGTTCATGGAAAAATTCTTACAACGGACTATAGCAACCGAATCAGGGAAATCCTCGCTCGTCTGCTAGCTGTGCTGGAAGTTCTACTACTGAATACACAGCCCCAAATTCTCGGTGAATCCATTATGTTTGGTGAAACACCCCCGACATAAATAATGTATTGCCTACGCAGGGCTGGATTAATAATTATCCACGCATTATTCTCTCATACGGTTTATCCTTTCTATTACCTTATCATAATGGCATTGATCCTCTGCACTAATCGTGAAACCTTCTCCTATAATGCGTGCACAAAAAGATTTAAGCGAATTGCTTAATTCAATTATTTCTTTACTATTTTTTTTAGACTTACCCCTATCATGCAGTCTAATTTCTCTATTGCACTCATTAATCTTTTCTTGTAAAACATATATAGGATCAGGTTCAATGTCACATTTTGACTGCTCTATAATTGGAGTTATCTTTGACGAGCAAGTAGAGGGAGAAGTGGGTTTAAGTGTTTCTACGGGCTCTGAGAATCTAGACTTATTAGTAGATTTAGTAGATTTAGTAGATTTAGTAGATTTTTTATCTTTTTTTTCTTGAATGGCTTGTTGTCGTAATAATTCTTTTCGATTCAGATATTCTTCATGTTTTGATAAATGCACAGATTTTTCTAACGCTCTTTTTAATAGGATTACCCGGTCAATATCCATTTTTATTAACATGCTTAAAATCCATCCTTTGCCCTGTTTGACTTCCAGACAATCTACTATTAGGGGTAAATCATCAGATACTAAACATTCCTCAGTAGAATTATTTTTGACTATGCCAGAAATTCCCATTTCATCTGCAGCGCATCTAATCCTATTGATGTATGGCTCCTTCTTGGATTCCATGATCATTTTTTCACGGCAACAAAAAATGCTTGCATTATTATGAAGACCGGGTGAACAAAAGCGCACTATCTCATCCACTCTATCGCAGAATGTAAGCATACATAAAAAGTCACCAAAAGCATCTTTAGATCTATAGTTTTCGTTATTAATGAGAATGTAAACAGAGGATTCTCTGAATTTCATTTCTTTAGTCCAAATTAAAAATTGGTTTATTCGAGATGATTTTTGATTATTTTTAATCTCCAATAAGTTAAATGTTGATAAATCAAATCTATCTGAGTCTCTCCAGTCATTAGTCAAGTAATAATCAAATTGGTTCTTTGTCAAAATTCCATATAGCACCATATAAAAAATATATTGCATGAAAGTTCCTTGGTCAGAGAACCATAATTCATAGCTACAGCTACGCAGCGCATCAGATGGTTTGACGTTTTCCGCAAGAGTGTAATGTATAAGATTATCCGACTTATGCGATGTGTATTTCGAATTCATATAGAATTTCTTTGTTTCGGAGTCCATAGGGGGTAAACCATTACAATAATATGTCTTTTCAATAAACCTCCTCAACCTTTTCTTGAAAAAACCGTGCTTGCTTACAGCAATAGAATCAATCAGTAAATCGAAGTATGGGTTACGGAACCAGACCCCATGATTAAACGCACTTTTTGCAATATTAAATTTAACTTCATCTGTCGGATCAGCGATATAATTTAGGATATCACTCTTTCTTTTTTCCATGTCATTCAATACTATGTGATAGCACTTCATGGTAAAATCAGAAAGATCATTTTGATTATTTATATGCCTAGATTTTATTAAATCTAGATAATACTCAGGCCGCACGGCAACCTTTTTAGGCCTTGCTCCTTGAGACGATTCCAAAGAAGCCTGATCATCCCGCGCTGGCTTGACCTGTAGACTAACAGTTGAGAGCCGCAGTGAAGGATCGTTACCTTTTGTTTCATCAGACATTGACTGCAATGATTCAGTGACCTTATCATCAATAGAGGAATCTTGCCCTGAATCTAATAGCTCAGAAGAGTGTCTCATGATGGAATTATTATAAGAACATTCTATCGTTGCTTGATTAGTTTCCTCTTTTTCTTGATGTTTTTCTTGAGGTTTTGTTGGTTGTTTGTTTATGTGATGGACTAATAATTTAATCTCTTTGTACGTGATAGGTTGTTTTTCAATTAATCTTTTTCCCAAGCTTTGTCTGCCAGACTCATCAAGCTTTTCAAGTAACAGTTCTTCAAGTAATGCTTGTCTTTTACCCTGACTGACTTCAGGGGTAACGACTTTGAGAGATCGATTATCTAGATATACAAGGTCGTCATCATTCATATTTTGGTCAATTGATACAAGATCAAGAGCCCGCTTTATGTTAATATTAAATTCTGTACGTTGCTCCATATTAAACCTCTTCCAGTATGTTCAGTATGTTAATTTTTCGGATACAGCATTTTTGAGTTATTTTTTATCATTTAGTTTCCATCCAACAAGAAAATGTTTGAAAATTGTTAGTTATACAAACTCTGCTGACAAACACTGGGGCTGCATTCTAGAAATACGGAATTAAAATACGAACGATTTGATTATCAATATTTTTTCAAGAAAAGGAATTTTAAACAAATAATAGATAGAGAGTGAAGTTTATTTTGTGATGGATCGTTTAAATAATCGACCTCGACAAATTCGAGAGGATCAATCAACCAACAAACTTTTTTTTGTAAACAAGTAGATTTACTCGCGGCATTATAATGTCAAGTGTTAGTAAAACACCAAGTTCTAGGTGACTTCTTGATTACTTGCACAGTTCCCGTACTTAAGAACAATGAGCGAGCCTCAGGATTCAATTTTTTACTGAAAATGGTCCGTAATTTATTTAAAAACATATAAACATTACCGACAGAGTACAACAATATCCTGACGGATGCCGGTATAGCCAGCCGAGCTTCCAGCTGGCAACAGATCCTCAACTCGGTTTACCGCTATATTGATCGCCCACAACACTCGGAAACAACCTCTTTCAAAATGCTGGGAGTTCCAGATCACTCTCTGCAACGTATCACCGACCACCTGCAAACAACGGTGCAACAGATGGTCGATGCCGGTGTTCCCCTACTGGAAAACTTGCAGATTGAAGATAGTCGTCAATAAAACCTGACTCAGCCGAATGAGAGAAGATCTGATCGCTATTGGCATCCCGGCTGGATTAATAATTATCCACGCATTATTCTCTCATACGGTTTATCCTTTCTATTACCTTATCATAATGGCATTGATCCTCTACACTAATCGTGAAACCTTCTTCTATAATGCGTGCACAAAAAGATTTAAGCGAATTGCTTAATTCAATTATTTCTTTACTATTTTTTTTAGACTTACCCCTATCATGCAGTCTAATTTCTCTATTGCACTCAGTAATCTTTGCTCGTAAAACAGATATAAGATCAGGTTCAAGGTCACATTTTGACTGCTCTATAATTGGAGTTATCTTTGACGAGCAAGCAGTGGGAGAAGTGGGTTTAAGTGTTTCTACGGGCTCTGAGAATCTAGACTTATTAGTAGATTTTTTATCTTTTTGTTTTTGAATGGCTTGTTGTCGTAATAATTCTTTTAGATTCAGAGATTCTTCATGTTGTGAGAGTTTCACATCTTTTTCTAACGCTTTTTTTAGTTTGATTACCCGGTCAATATTCGCTGTTATTATCTGGTGAACAAACCAGTTTTCGCGCTGATGAATTACTACACCATTTACTATAATAGATGAACCAAGTACTAAACATTTTCCAGTAGAGTTATTTTTGACTATGCCAGAAATTTCCATTTCATCTGCAACGCATCTAATTCTATTGATGTATGGCTCCTTGTTGTATTCACTGATTATTTTTTCACGGCAACAATACAGGCCTGCATTGTTATGAAGACCGGGTGAGCAAAAGCGCATTTGATCATCACATTTATCGCAGAATGTACACATAAAGTTAAAGTCACCAAAAGCATCTTTATATCTATAGTTTTCGTCATTCGCGAAGATGTAAACACAAGCTTTTTCGAATTTTATTTCTTCAGACCAAGTTAAGAATTTATTTATTCGAGATAAGTCTTTACCATTTTCAATATCCGAAAAGTTAAATGATGATAAACTAAATCTCTCTGAGTGTTCCCAGTCATTAATAAAGTAATAATTAAATTGCTGCTCTGTCAAAATTTTATATAGCACTATATAAAAAATATGTTTCGTGAAAGTTCCTTGGTCAGAGAACCATAATTCATAGCTACAGCCACGCAGCGCATCAGATGGTGTGACGTTTGCCGCAAGAATGTAATGTATATAATTATCCGACTTATGCGATGTGTATTTCGAATTCATATAGAATTTCTTTGTTGCGGAGTTCATAGGGGGGCAACCATTACAATAATATGTCTTTCCAATAAACTCCTTCAACCTTTTCTTGAAAAAACTGTGCTTGCTTACAGCAGTAGCATCAATCAGTAAATCGAAGTATGGGTTACGGAACCAGATCCCATGATTAAACGAACTTTTTGCAATGTTAAATTTAATTTCATTTGTCGGATCAGCGAGGTAATTTAGGACATCATTCTTTCTTTTTTCCATGTCATTCAATACTACGTGACAGCACTCCATGGTAAAATCAGAAAGATCATTTTGATTATTTATATGCCTAGATTTTATTAAATCTAGATAAGACTCAGGCCGCACGACAACCTTTTTAGGCCTTGCTCCTTGAGACGATGCCAAAGAGGCCTGATCATCCCGCTCTGGCTTGACCTGTAGGCTAACAGTTGAGAGCCGCGGTGAAGGATCGTTACCTTTTGTTTCATCAGACATTGACGGAAATGATTCAGTGTCCTTATCATCAATAGAAGAATCTTGCCCTGAATCTAATATATCAGAAGAGCGTCTCATGATGGGATTATTATAAGAACGTTCTATCGTTTCTTGATTAGTTGCCTCTTTTTCTTGAGGTTTTGTTTGTTGTTTGTTTATGTGATGGACTAATAATTTAATCTCTTTGTACGTGATAGGTTGTTTTTCAATTAATCTTTTTCCCAAGCTTTGTCTGCCAGGCTCATCAAGCTTTTCAAGTAACAATTCTTCAAGTAATGCTTGACTTTCACCCTGACTGACTTCAGGGGTAACGACTTTGAGAGATCGATTATCTAGATATACAAGGTCGTCATCATTCATATTTTGGTCAATTGATACAATATCAAGAGCCCGTTTTATGTTAATATTATATTCTGCACGTTGCGTCATATTAAACCTTTTCTAGTATGTTAATTGTTTCAGATGTAATACCTTTGAGTTATTTTTTATCATTTAGTTTCTATCCAACAAGAAAATATTTAAAATTGTTATTTATACAAATTCTGCTGACAAACACTGGGGGCTGCATACTAGAAATACGAAATTAAAATACGACCGGTTTGATTAGCAATATTTTTTCAAGGAAAGGAATTTTAAACAAGTGATAGGAGAGTGAAGTTGATTTTGTGATGGATCGTTTAAATAATCGACCTCGACAAACTCGAGAAGATAAATCAGCAAACAAACTTTTTTTGTTAATAAGTAGATTTACTCGCGGCATTATAATTTCAAGTATTAGTAAAATACCAAGCCCTAGGTAACTTATTGATTACTTGCACAGTTCCCGTACTTAATAACACTGAGTGAGCCTCAGAATTCAACTTTTTACGGAGAATGCTCCGTAATTTATTTAAAAAAATATAAACATTACCGACAGAACTGGTTT
>JAGLCE010000045.1 GCA_023146365.1 Endozoicomonadaceae bacterium | reverse complement strand
CTGACACAGAACTTTGAACACCCTCATTTACTATCAAGCAAATCTTCCATCGGTGTTCTGCCGCAGCATTTTATATTCAGTCATCGAGCCTCTATTTTTTCGACCCTGCCATAAATAATAAAACAATACTGAATAAAATTCTGCTATTGCTTAGCTATTGTAACCAACTGGTTATAGACTAATAAAATACGCGAACCCAATAGTGCGTTAGTCCCTAGTTTAGGGGAAAAATAATTTAGAATAAATGTATAATTGGCATTGTCTATGGTCGCCTGTCGATCACCCGATGATTGGTGTGGAATATTTGATAATGCCTCTCCAGATCTTAGGCCGTTGGAGATTGTTTATGCTCAATCGGACAGTCGTGGGGCAAGTAGATGACTCTGGTCAGTGGATACGTTGGATGAAATAGGGGTTAGTCAGTGCATGGGCGAGCGAGCAACACTCCATGCTGTACCGTTAACAAGCAGAATTCTGTGTCGTCTTGTCGGGAGAAAGGAGCTTAAGTTTGCGCATATCCATCAGTAAAACCCAAGCTACTGGAATGGAAAGAATCATCGTTGATACCGGTAATGTTATCCAGACACCGGTAATGCCCAGAAAGTAGGGCAGAATGATTAGCAAGGGAATCTGAATTATAAAATTGCCTACGGTAATCCAGCTAGCAATCTTTGACTTGGCCATAGACTGAAACCAGACAGCGGCAAGGACAATAAAACCATCAAAAAACATTGCGAACAAGTGCAGACGGAGAGCGGTGAGCGTCACCTTCTGAAGAACCATATCATCATTATTGAATATATTAGCGATAACCTCCGGAAAAAGGTTGATCAGTATTACGCTGGAAATACCTGCGATAAAAAGGGTTTTAAGTCCAATGTGTAAGGTGGCCAGTAGGCGGTGATAGTTTTTTGCGCCGTGGTTGAAGCTGATCAGTGGTTGCATTGCCGAAGAGACACCTTCCGAAAACAGATAGAAAGCGCCCTGTATATAACCGACGATAGCGAATGCACCAACGGCAATTACGCCACCGTAGTTGATCAGCAGCCGATTGTGGATAGCCAGCATAAAACCGTAAAAGAGGAACATGAGCAGACTGGGTAGACCAGCACTGAGTATTTTAACGCTATAAACCCATGAAAAGAGAAGGTCGACTATGGAAATACGGGCGTTGGCGAGGGGACTCAGGAAGTAGATGATGCCCAGCAATCCCACGGAGCACTGAGCTAGCACGGTTCCTAGTGCGGCGCCAGTAACGCCAAGATCTAAAACCATAATAAACAGCCAGTCAAGAATGATATTAAGAACAGCGCCGAAGACCATGATAAGGGTGGTTAGATGTGGGCGCTCATCATTTCTGATCATTAATGGCAGTGCGGTTCCTGCTAGTGCGGCCATACTGGCAATGTTCAGAACCCACAGGTAGCTATGAGCCAGTGTTTGGGTATTGCCTGATGCACCCATCAGACCCAGCAACGACTCCTGTATGGGGAGCAGAATGACGGGAAAGAGTAGGCCAAGGAAAATTATTAGCAGAATGGCGTTGCCAATGTATCGTCGGGGTGTTTGATAATCACCCTGTCCTTGGAGGATCGACATCCAAGTACCTGTTCCCATGCCTATCATAATGCCGATGCCTAGAATGGTGCCATGAATCGGCCAAGCAAAATTGAGGGAGGCCAAGCCTTCTGCGCCAACGATCTGCCCGATGAATATACCGTCAATCAAGGTGTAAATGCCGTTCACCAGCATGGCGGCGATGGACGGTATAGCATAGTGCCAGAATAATGGTCCGATAGGTCGTGACCCCAAGTCTGATTGGGACGGTGGAGTCTTTGTATATTTCATAATTTGTTAGGCTAACTGATGATTAAACGTCTGTTTAAAAAAAGTATTGGTTAGCGATTACCTCTATTTATCAATAGTTAATGATGGTTTATATTATTACTGCAAGCCGTAATAGACTTTGTTTAGCAACGCTGCCCTCTGAGATATGGATCGCTCGACGCTCATAAAAACAGAGTGCCCGTTTCAGTAGATTACGATATTCTGGTGTGCTCATCATGATGCCGGCCGATGGATCGGTTAATCTGTATATTTGATGTCAAGTTTGACAGCATTGACTGATCAAGGTGTTGCATATCTTGGGTCATAGTATTCGCTGAAGGTGACATGTTCGAGCTGTCTGCTCATATCATGACTGTGCCCAATGTTGGTTGGGTAGTATTCTATGTCACCAAGTCACCAAAAGAGTGAGAAAGATTCATAATCAATGATGTAAATGTGGCTAACTGGATTAAAGTCTATCACTAAAGGATTTTTGGAGGAAACCTCAGCCGATAACCAAAAGGTTTTCAGTGGAAAATATCTCATTACAAGACGCTCGCTCCGTAGTGATAAAGTGTCATCAGTTATGTGTATGTAACTCCTCGTTAAGTGTTATGGCGGATGGGTTGACCAGACATTCAATGGCTCCCGTGATAGAATTGCGACGAAACAACAGGTCGGACAGGCCTGCCAGTGACTTCGCTTTTACAATTTCAACACTGTGCTGGTCTTCATTCAGCAGTTGCACCTTGGAGGTACTGGTCAGGTAGAGCCCAGCTTCCACTGTGCAACGGTTTCCCAGAGAGATACCGATACCCGCGTTGGCGCCGATTAGACAGTTTTCCCCTACGGAAATAATAACGTCGTTTCCACCTGACAAGGTGCCCATGGTGCTGCACCCACCTCCCAAATCTGAACCTTGACCGATGAATACGCCGGCTGAAATGCGCCCCTCAACCATGACGCGGCCTTCTGTACCAGCATTAAAATTGATGAAACCTTCGTGCATGATGGTAGTACCTGCACCCACATAGGCACCTAAGCGGACTCGGGCAGTCTGGGCGATGCGTACACCGCTGGGTACGACGTAATTGGCCATTTTGGGGAACTTGTCGATCGATGTCACTTCCAGAATTCTGCCTTCAGCGCGAGCCCGCAGTTGTCGATAGGGGAGCTCTTCTGGGTCGATGGCGCCGTCAATGGTCCAAGCGACATTGGGTAGCAAAGAGAAAATGTTCTTGAAATTGATCTCGTGTGGCTTAACGAAGCGATGAGAGATCAGGTGCAGCTTGAGGTAGATCTCAGGCGTGGTCGTCGGAGCCAGATCATGTTCCATCAGCATGAGAACTTTCGGGCTGTCCGCGCTCTCCAGTGTCGTCATGATACTGGCTTGCTCATCCAAGCCGTGTTGATGAAAAATGTTCTCCAGTGCGTGACAGCTAGGATTATCCAGTGTAATGGCCACGTTGCCGCCAGTGTAACCAATGACGGAGCTAATTTTCTCAATCAATGGGTGGGCGGGCTGAAATAAAGGTGCAGGATAATAGACTTCTAGCCAGTCGTCTTTAGTGTTATGGGTGCCGATACCGGCTGCTAGTGCAAAAAACATGCTTAAATCTCCTCTAGTTTGTCGCTGACTCTATTATTAAAAAATGGGGGCATGTTGTCGGATTACAAGATAACTAACATTGATTGTTATTGAATTAACATTTTTTGCCACTGATCAGGCTGGAAACCTAGCGTCATCTGTTGATTGACGATCAGCAAAGGGCGTTTGATGATCACAGGGTTGTCCAGCATGAGAGAGATAGCGGACGCCTGGTCGATCGTACTCTTGATCGTTTCCGGAAGCTTGCGCCAAGTCGTTCCCCTACGGTTCAGCAGTGCCTCCCAGCCTAGGGTCTCTGACCATTGGCTTAACTGTTCTTGGGTCAAACTCTCTTTGCGGTAATCATGAAAGTGGTAGTTTATGCTGTTTTCGTCCAGCCAACGTCGTGCTTTCTTGATGGTATCGCACTGGCTGATGCCGTACATCGTGATCATGAGTACTCCTGTGATATATCATGGTTGCAGCTAGTGTTCATCATGCGCACATTAAGAGATTTTTTCGTAGTCTGTCGTAGTGTTGTTTGGGTTCCGTACCTGTGAGATCGATCAGGCGACCTGCATGAGTGGCTAATAATAACGATTTGGCGTTTTTAATCCAATGCTATTGTGAGGCCGGTAGTGGTAGTACTGCTGATAGGTCTCAAGCTATCGATTGAGGGCTGCTATCGTTAATGCGCCTTCGTCAAATGGATAACATTCGTAATTGAGGCAGCCGCTTGTTGAGTGATTCGCTAATTTGTTTGGCTGAGAAACGGTTTCTAGAGGCTTACTTATCTCATCAATGATAGTAGTTGGCTTTCGCAGTGACGGTTAAATTGGCTTGAAGCAAGCTCCGAACGTGGTTAATTTCGCTGTCTAATCGTGCCTGTGAACATCATGACAAGATCGATGATCTGCTCTGTGCTGGATGGGTCAATTGATATTATTTGAAATTGCGATGGGTGTTATGGCCAATGAAGTGTCATGGCAACCGATCTATTGGTTCATTGCGTCTTGATGGCTGAAGTCCTGCAGCAGTACGCAGAGCGTCTGTTTTAAATGGTTAACAATATTTTTGTCGACAAGGGCGTGGCCTGATTGATCGGTAATGAAAAACACATCCTCTACTTTCTCACCGAGCGATGAGATTTTTGCATTTTGTATAAGAAAGTCCATCTCTTGAAAGGTTTTTCCCATCATTGCCAGCAAGCCGGGACGGTCGGTCGCATAGACTTCCACAATGGTTCGGTCATTGATGGTATCTTTACTGATGATGACTTTTGGTGTCTTGGCGAAGTGTTTTAGTTGTCTGGGTGTGCGGCGATGAATAAAGTCTTGGAACGATGGTGGGTTGCTGAGTATTTTACTCAGGCAGTTACATAAGTGAGTGATGCGTCTTGGGTTGTCGCCAATGGGGGAGCCGCTATTTTCTAGCACGATAAATGTATCTAGACTGAAACCGCCCGCAGAGGTGATAATGCGTGCGTCATGGATGCTTATATTCTGCTGGTCAAGTGCGGCGACTGTAACGGCAAATAGATTAGACGTGTCATTCGTGTAGATGAAAATGGCAGTTCCACCTTCAAAGTGTTGGTGAGTGGTCTCTCGAATCAATATGAGTGGTTTGCTATTGTGACCATGCTGCAGAATGCCCTCGGTGTGCCAAGCCACTTCTGCTGGTGTGTGGCGAATAAAATAGTCATTGCCCAGTTTATTCCAGAGGGTTTGAATGGCGGTATCGTCAATACGGTTTTTCCGCAGGAATACCAAAGCGGTACACTGGGTTTCGATAATCAGTTCCTGTTTGTCGATCGGGTTTTCAATACCGCGCAACAGGGCTAGGCTGGTCTCTCGGTAGAGCTGGTGAAGCAGGCTGGCGCGCCAGCCGTTCCATAATGTTGGATTGGTGGCATTAATGTCTGCGACGGTTAGACAGTAGAGGTGATCCAGATGACGGCTGTCGCCGACCAATTTGGCAAAATGGTTGATGGTGTCTGGGTCCGACAGATCTTTTCGCTGAACGGTATTCGACATCACTAGATGGTTGCGTACCAGCCAGGCAATCAAGGCGCTATCTGATTCGCTGAGCTTGTGCTGGCGGCCAAAGGCCAGCGCATCTGCTACCCCGAGTTCTGAATGGTTGCCACCACGACCTTTGGCGATATCATGGTAAAGGCCCGCAATGTAGAGCAGTTCGGGATGACTGATTCGACGCATCGCTTCACAGGCTGTCGGGAAGTGGACTTCGTTTTCTGGGTAGTTAAAACTGCGCAGATGTTTGATTAACAGTAATGTATGGGCATCGACGGTGTAAATATGATATAGGTCATGTTGCATCTGGCCGATGATGCGCTTGAACTCCGGCAGGTAATTGCCCAGGATGCCGTAGCGAACCATGCGTCGCAGGTTGGCAGTCAGTGCGTAAGGTGCACGCATTAACTCAATAAACAGATGGTTGACGGCAGGATCATTGCGGAAGGTTTCATCTATCAGGTCTCTATGGATACGCAGTAGACGAATCGTTGTCGCTTTAGGTCCTTGGATGAAGGCGTTGTTCGCCATCAGGACGAATAGTTCAATGATGGCCGGTGGATAGTCGGTGAATACGTGATCGTTGGTGACTTCTATGTAGTTATTACGAACCTGGAACCGTTTGTTCAGGGGGGTAATATGCTCTTCTTCGTTAGATGAAAGGATCTCATTATCAAAGTGCTGTAGCAGGAGGTCTTGCAGCTCTATAAGGATCATGACCGCCCGAAAATACTTCTGCATGAATTGTTCAATGGCGAGTGTGTCATGGTTATCGCGGTAGCCGAATTGGGCTGCAATGCTGCGTTGATAATCAAATAACAGGCGGTCTTCTGCACGACCGTTCAGACGATGAAGTGACCAGCGTATCTGCCAGAGAAAATCCCGTGAACGAAGTAACATGTCGTATTCGGTGTGGGTGAGAAAATCGACCTTAACCAGATCTTTGGGCTGATTAGTCCCGTAGTGACGAAGGCTGATCCAGCCTAGTATGTGGAGACTGCGCAGGCCGCCTGGTGAACTCTTGATGTTGGGTTCCAGGTTGTATTCCGCATGGTTGAACTTACGATGCCGGGTACGCTGCTCTTCGTATTTAGCTTGCAGATAGGTGGCGCTGGGCCACATTTTGTCGGTGCTGGTCAGCGACATCATCTGAGCGCGCAGGGTTTCTGATCCGGAGATGGTGCGTGATTCCATCAGGGTGGTGATGATGGTCAGATCATGGCTGGCCTGTCGGGCGCACTCATTGATCGATCTGACGCTGGAGCCAGCATGTAGGTTGATATCCCAGAGCAGAGTCAAAAACTGCTCAATGCCTTTCCGGTGATCGCCAGGGTCTTCTTTTTGTAGCAAAATCAGAAGGTCGATATCAGAGAATGGATGAAGTTCTCCACGGCCGTAGCCTCCTACTGCCAGGAGAGCGATGCCATCATTATTCGCGAGTAGGTGACTCCAGGCCAGTGAGAGGATTTGGTCAATCAGCCAGGCTCGCCCCCTCACTAGCGTCTGAATATTCTCACCCTCGTCGAACCATTGGTTCATCGTTGTTTCAGCTTTTTTCAGGCACTTTTTATAGGCGGAAACGGCGCTATTGGAAAGGGTTATCTCGGCTCGAAACTGACCCGGATCGAAGAGTTGCGACTGTTGTTGGGGGGTGAGTACCGTGTTCATTTTGGCCATTTTGATCACCGTGATGTGTGAGATCGGTGCTTGATCGTGCATCACTGGCTTGTGTACTGCCTGACTTCCGGAATGAGATTGAGTCTGGTATTACATTGAGTAAGCACAGGTGCTAAACGGTAGCGATTCATCCTTGCGGAGAGTGAGAACTTCCACGCCACCCTGAGTGACCAGGAGAGTGTGCTCCCACTGAGCTGAAAGGCGGCGATCCTTAGTAACTGCGGTCCAACGGTCGGCCTTGAGTTTGGTCTCTTTCCTACCCGCGTTGATCATGGGTTCAATGGTAAATGTCATGCCTGCGACGAGTTTGAGACCGGTGCCCCGCTGGCCGAAATGCACTACTTGAGGTTCTTCGTGGAAGCCCTTGCCTATACCGTGACCACAATAATCTTCCACGACCGAGTAGTGATGGGCATGGGCATGACGGGCGATAGCGAAGCCGATATCTCCCAGTCGTGCGTTTGGACGTATCTGCTCAATGCCCTTATACATGCACTCTTGAGTGACAGTGACCAGTCGTTGGGCGTGTTCGGCCACATCGCCGACGAGGAACATTTTACTGGTGTCACCATGGTATTCATCCTTGATGACGGTGATATCAATATTAATGATGTCACCGTTTTTTAGAGGCTTTTTGTCGGTAGGGATACCATGGCAGACTACCTCGTTGACCGAGGTGCAGATAGACTTGGGAAAGCCCTTATAGTTGAGCGGTGCAGGAATGGCGTTCTGTTGGTTGACTATGTGGTCGTGACAGATGCGATCCAATGTTTCGGTCGTGACGCCGGGGACGACATGTTCACCGATCATTTCCAACACTTCAGCAGCCAGACGACCGGCAATACGCATTTTTTCAATAGCTGCGGGGCTCTTTATAAGGACAGTCATGATTACCGTTCATTGTTGGTTGTACGTCTTTATTTTTAAGCTCTTTGAGCCATTCCAATAAAGGAGAGTTTGTTCGTAATAGTGGAATCCAATGCCTTCTTTCTGTCGCATACTGTTTTCTGTCGCATAAGGAAGGATTCTGGCATTATTCCACAGTTTTGTAATCCTGCGGTGTCCGGCAGAGAGTTTTCGCTGTCGGCGAGCCTCCGAGGTACGTGACAAGATCAATTTAGGATACCATACGGTTTTTATGTCAAATAGCAACATCAGGCATGCACCCGTTCCCATGCGATTCGTAGGGCTGGTGACGATTGCTTTCTCATTTTTCTCGTTTTCACGCTTCTGAGTGGGAATGCATACCTGTCTATCCCCAAGTCTTGGCGCCTTAGCGCTTCGGACTATGTTTTTTAGGCGTGTGATTCTTGTTTCTTTTTGTATTTTGGGCATGTTTTCAATAGTTGCTCATGTAAATGATTATAAAGACCATTAAATTCATCGAATACTTCTTGTTGACATTCTGGGATGCCAATACTTTCCTTGCAGAGGTTAATAAATGCAAATGAACGAGACATATGCTCCATGTAGCTAATAAGTTTGTCAATATCATAATTCAAAGTCTTAATCTTTCCATCTTTAGATTCGATAGTCGCTAGAATAATGCCATCATCATCATCATCTTGTAATTTAATAAATTGGAGGGGGTGATCCTTAAGATATGTAGTACTTATCCCTACGCAGTTATCAGTTAGAGTGTAAAAATCTATTACTACTTTTTTGACTAGTTCCTTTTTTATCGCGTCCATATAGTTATTTTTTTTATACGCGTTTTTCCATGTATTAATTAATTTATAGTATTCATTAACCTGATCCAATGATAAGCAATGTGTATTAAGTGGATCATAGGAACTTTCCCTAATCTTCTTAACTAGGCGCGTATCATGTTCAGTGGCACGGTCAATCAAGTAGCTAATGAGTGTGGGATGTGTTTTAAAAAAAGTTATGAGATCGCTATATATCCTGTCATAATCAGAATCGCCAGACAGGAATGAGTTATCTTCCATCATAGCTATCAGTTTGAAAAGAGTGGGTATGTCAGGTTGACCTTTTGTAGTTAAGCACTGAGCTAGGTTGTTAATTTCTTCCATAAGAGGCTCATTCTCATCTCGATGCTTAATAGTACGGAGAACACCATCAGCAGAGGAACCACTAGCCACAATTGAGAGCATCAGACTTATACCGGTAGCTGGACAGAATAAAGCCCAGCCAAGCCCAACACTGATGGAGAAAAAACCGAGAAGTATGCCACCAAATAAGGCATTAACCGCACAAAATACAGCAGCGGCCACCAGAACAACAAGAGCAATTCTTAGAACTTTCACTAATCCTTTATGGGTTAAATATTTTTTAATACTGTTACCAAGAGACCTTAGGCGAGCACGTATATTCCAATTGTTCTGTGGGGATTTTTGAAACTCTGGAATTGCTTTATGGAGCAGGTTTAACACGTGATGGCTGATCATACGTTTAGTTTTTTTAACATGAATTTTGTTCTTATGATATTCCATAGATTCTGTTACAGAATCAAGTTTTTCCATTAATTCACCAAGCTTGGTTTTATTTTGAATATCGCCATCTATAGGAGTGTCACTTAATTGTTTCTCCATATGCTTAATCTGTCCGATTAATTCATTATATTCGGCTTTACATCTGAGATAATCTTCATTTGAATCACTAAAGTCGGTTGATTTGTTAAGTTCGGATTTATCTATGAGGCCATCTTCCTCTTTACTATCATCCATAACGATGATACTTTCTCTTTCTTTTATAGGTATAGGACTTATCTGCTTGGCTAGCTTAGTAAGTTCGAATTCATCTGTGATACGACTTTTCACTTTATTGCTATTATTTTTTGAGTCAGTTCGTGTCCAGGTTCTTTTAGGATTGGTGTTGATGTCATCATCTTTTCTTCCAAAATCGATATTGTTTCCAAAAGTTGACACAAAATCAGATGAAGATTGGTTGAGTAGTGTATTTTTAGCGTCCATACTTATTCCTTATAAAAAATGTTGTTTTATTAAAAGAATTATTAACATTTATGAATAATGATTCAATTACACGCATATAATCATATTTTGTATATTATAGTCTTATTTCAGCATGATCAGGGACCTTAGACACTTTAACCCCATATTGCTAGTGAATCTTTTATCACACTCTGAGCATGAATGGTACAACATTTCTGGTGATTTAGGCGATGTTGAAGTGATCTTGTTATGTATGAGATTATGAGCATTTAAAAATTTTTTATTCCTGAAATAGATAGAGCAAATATTGCATTCAAAAACCTTTCATTTAAGATTATGTATTTTCATGTGTGTATTGAATTCTTTTTTGAATTTAAATATTTTTTGGCTTGAGCTTGAGCTTGAGCTTGAGCTTGAACAAATATGGCATACATAGCCCCGTTTTTTATAGTGAGATATAAATGTATGGTGATATAACAGGTTTGCAGAGGAAAATGTTTTTTGGCAGGTTTTGCATTTGAAAGGAGTATCTTTCGAGTGAGATTGTGTGTGTGGGTTTGATTTTTTTTGTTTATGTGTTTTTGCTTTGTTCTTTATGTATATTTTTAGTGTTTCCTTTGTGTTTTTTTTTACTTTGTTCGGTGTGTTAATTTCTTGGTTTTTGTTTTTGTTAATTTCTGTGTGCTCTTCTATGTTGTGTTTTATTGCACTAAAGCTATTCGGATTATTGTGGATGACCATGTGTTCTTTTAGAAGATTATTTGATGAGTAGACATTATCGCAATGGCTGCATGGGTTAAAGCTTATTTTTTTATTGTCTTGTGTTGGTGTTTGTTCTTGTTGGGATGATAGGGTGAAAGTGTTAGATGTCTCAAAAGAGTGCGAGGTTGTCACCTGTTGTAGAGGCGTATTCCTAATAATCTGCCGTGGCGTATACTGTTTACGACGTTGTTTAGGAGTTTTTGATGTGCACTGGGTTAATGTGGTAGTTGTGTTATTTTCAACGTTTCTTGGCAAAGCGCCATGGTGTGTTGTGGCGTGTGAAGGCAATTCTTCCTGTTTGTTTTTCATTGCACCACATTCCATAGAATGTGTGGGTGAAGGAGGGTGATTGATCATTATGTATCCTGTTACGTGTTATTTCAGTGAAGAAATGTATTAGTCGAACAATAGATTTAAATATATCTACAAACACGATAGTACTCAGTTGAAAGTGCTTTGTATAACAATGTTCGGTATAAAGACAGATAATGTTATCTATGCTAACTAATGCATAGTGCTGAGTCTGGTTTTTGTGCCAATCTAGGCAATACCTACGTGAAGTATTGAGCAAAACCCTACGCCGAAATGCTTGAGGAGATTGAGGATGTTCTGCCATAGAATATTAAAAAAGCTAAGTGACTTTTAAAAAAAGGACAAGTACGTCGATAAATCGGTGCTTACCAAATAAGATACATTAACCCGCTTGTTATAAATTAGTAACACTTATGTTAGTGATGTTTAGTTAATAATTAATTATAGTGGCAACACTTCATCTCACAATAAAGGATATAAATATAGTGGATGCTTCAATAGTCATTCCTTCAAGCAAAACCCTAAATGCAGAGAATCATATAAATAGTAGTTCTTGTAGTAGCTCTTTCGGGAGACGTGCCGTTTCAGTTCTGTCGAGCATTAAAAACTATGTAGCTGAAAAAATAAATGGCGCTACCGAGAGCATTCGAAAAACTTTACATATAAGATCGCTAGCACTTGTCGGCGGATCGACCATTATAGGAATAGCCTACGGAGTAATGATAGGCGCCATTATGTGTACGCCAGTTGCTAGCGTCGCAATAATCGCTGCAAACGTTGTAGAATGCCCTTTAATCATTGCTGGATTTGGACTTTTCTGTGGCTTCTTGGCGTGTATCTTTAGCTATGCTATGGATATTACCGAGTATGGCCAATTTCTTATGTGACCTGAATATATCATGATTGTGCATCTAAGCGCATATGATTGTAAACTTCATTAGGTGTTTTATTATTCAGGAATCATCTTACTCTGTTGCTAAGTCTATTTTGGATAAAGGCAATATCTAGGTGGCGACCCTTGGATTTCCATAATCTGAATTTCCACAGCCTGGGTTTCCACAACAGCCACATTTATCACTCTAACGGTAGTGCACTGGATTCCTCTCTTTTTACGCGACCAGAGACAATAGCAATACTCTTTGATTCATTATTTATTGCAGTATTGAAGTGTATATGAATAAACTATGGAATATTCGTGCTAAATGATAAATTCTTGGAAATATAAAAAAATGAATCATGGGTGAATAAGGGAAACTTGTATTTTGTATTTTTCTACACCCTCATTGTAGAGATTGAGGGTTAGAAACCCTTGGTTATCTAATTGTTCGCCTTTATCTTCAAGTTCTTCGGATCATTTCAATCAAGGAGAGTCTGTTTGTGATAGTGGTATCCTGCGCTTCTTTATCGCATAAGGGAGGGGGATTCTGGTATCATTCCACGGCTTTGCAATTACGTGGTGTCCGGCAGAGAAATTGTGTTGTCGGCGAGCCTCGGGGTACGTGACAAGATTGATTCAAGGATACCATACGGTTTTTATGTCAAATAGCAATATCCAGCAGGCACCTGTTCCCATGCGACTTGTAGGGCCGGTGACGATTATTGGTGAGGTTGTCGATGATCGCGTTATGCTGCCTCTGGCCACTTATGAGACACCGCTCTGGCCTTCTGTGGGTCGTGGCGCCCGCGTGGCGAGTGTGGCGGGTGGTATTCTGGCGACTGTGATTGATGAGCGGATGACTCGTTCCATTTTGCTGGAAGCAGATGATGCATCTCGTGCGCTGATGGCCTGGCAGAGCCTTCAGGGGCGCAAGGATGAGATGAACATCATTGTGCGTGAAACCAGTCGGTATGCCAGTTTGATTAATATGCACAGCCAGATTCTCGGAAATCTTCTGTATCTCCGTTTGGAATTTCTGACTGGCGACGCCGCAGGTCATAACATGGTGACTTGGGCCTCCGAAAAACTGCAGGATTGGATATTGAGTGAATATCCGAAATTACGTTACTGCTCCATTTCTGCCAATTACTGCACTGACAAAAAAGCGACCGCAATCAACGGAATACTGGGTCGAGGTAAGAATGTGGTGGCGGAACTGCTGATTCCACGTGCTCTGTGTGAGCGGCGCCTGAAGACGACGCCAGAAAAAATTGTTGATTTGAATATCAAGAAAAACCTGTTGGGCACTATGTTGGCCGGTGGCATTCGTAGTGCGAATGCGCATTTCGCCAACATGTTGCTGGCGTTTTATCTCGCCACCGGACAGGATGCGGCCAATATTGTGGAAGGTTCTCAGGGGATTGTGTATACGGAAGTCCGTAATGCTGATCTCTATTTTTCCGTGAATCTGCCTAACTTGGTTGTTGGTACGGTCGGTAGTGGTAAGGGGCTGGATTTTGTCGAACGAAACCTTGAGCTGTTGGGTTGCCGGGAAGAGCGAGAGACTGGCGCTAATGCTAGACGTCTTGCCGTGATCTGTGCGGCAGCGGTGTTGTGTGGTGAGCTCTCTCTGTTGGCGGCTCAGACTAATCCCGGTGAGTTGATGGCGGCTCATATGAAGTGGGAACGCTGATGTTAGAAGGCAATGCGGAGGAGGGTGTACTCACCAATCGACGGAAGGTGGAGCATATCCGCGTGGTTGAGCAGGATGGTGCGACTGATCGTGATGGTGGTTATTTTGATCGTATCCGTCTTAGTCATCGTGGATTGCCTGAGTTATCCTTGACTGATACGGATACCTCTGTCGAATTTCTGGGTAAGACGTTATCGTTTCCAATGCTGATCTCCTCGATGACGGGGGGAGATCACGATCTTGTACGGACGATTAATCGCAATTTGGCAATTGCTGCACAGGCGACAGGTGTCGCGATGGGCGTGGGTTCACAACGAGTCATGTTGGAGCAGTCGGCAGCCAGAGCCAGTTTCGAGTTGCGTGAATTTGCACCGGATGCGCTGTTGTTTGCTAATTTAGGCGCAGTGCAGCTCAACTATGGTTGTGGTCTTGAGCAGTGTCGCGAGGCGGTAGCGATATTGGAGGCTGATGCGTTGTATCTGCATCTGAATCCGTTGCAGGAGTCGGTTCAGCCCGAAGGTAATACGGATTTCTCTGGTTTGCTGGATAAGATTGCACAAGTCAATGAGCAGTTAAGTTGTCCTGTCGTATTGAAGGAAGTGGGTTGTGGATTGTCACCCGACGATATTGCGGCGGCGGTCGTGCGTGGTATCGCTTATATTGATGTGGCTGGGTTGGGTGGTACCTCGTGGAGTCGCATTGAGCATCATCGTTCGACTGACTCTGGCGGTGATATTGGCCTCTTGTTTCAGGATTGGGGAATACCAACGCCACAGGCACTGAAACTAGCAGCGCCTTTTCGGGATCGTGTCGAACTGATCGCCAGTGGTGGTTTGAGGAACGGTATTGATATGGTTAAATCTGTTATACTAGGCGCTCGGTTGTGTGGTTTGGCGGCGCCGTTACTGAAACCGGCCATGAAGTCCGCTAACCATGTGATTAGCGTGATCGAAACGCTGAAACGGGAATTTTCAACGGCCATGTTTTTACTGGGTATACCGAATGTGGCAACACTGTACGGCAATGAGGCACTGATTCTAGACGACCGTTTCTGATGCTGTCAGGCGGTGCGACTTTAGAGTCAGGTGAGAGACAGAAAGCAGTCGTCTCTTGGTGTAATGCAGAGCGATAACAGAAAATATCAGGATGTTCAAGAGGCATCATGTCTGTCGGTATTGATGACATCAGTTTTTATTCGTCCAGCCTTTGTGTCCCGCTGACCGAGCTGGCTATGCGCTATGGCGTTGATCCTGACAAGTATCGTATTGGTCTGGGGCAAGAAGAGATGGCGATTCTCGCTGTCGATGAAGATGTTGTGACGATGGGAGCCAGTGCTGCTTGGCCGATGTTGAATGACGAAAATCGTGGCAACATTGGTACACTGCTATTTGCGACTGAGACGGGTATTGATCAGTCCAAGTCGGCAGGCGTGTATGTGCACCGCCTGTTAACACTGGATTCAAACTGTCGCGTGGTCGAATTGAAGCAGGCTTGTTACAGCGCGACGGCTGCTGTCCAGATGGCCTGCGCCTTGGTCATGCGACAGCCGGAGCGATCCGTTCTGGTGATCGCTTCGGATATTGCACGCTATGGTTTGGGTACACTTGGTGAAGTGACCCAGGGGTGCGGTGCGGTGGCGATGTTGATCAAATCTGATCCAAGGCTGGTCGAAGTCTGTCCAGAATCTGGCTGTTATAGTGAAGACGTTATGGATTTTTGGCGGCCTAATTATATGGATACGGCACTGGTTGATGGAAAATACTCCACCATTGTTTATCTTAAGGCGTTGCGTCAGTCTTGGAAGCATTATCAGCAGGCGGGCGGTATAGCGTTTCCTGGTTTTTCCCGTTTCTGTTATCACCTGCCGTTTGCCAAGATGGGTGAAAAAGCGCATCGGAAGTTGGCGGTGACCTGCGGTGAGAGTATGTCGGATGCTCTGCTGACTGAACAGATTGGCTCGGGATTGATCTATAACCGTAAGATCGGCAATAGCTACTCTGCGTCCCTGTATATTGCCCTGTTGTCAATGCTGGAAAATGATACGGAAGATCTGTCGGGTTGGAATATCGGTTTGTTCAGTTACGGCTCTGGCTGTGTCGGTGAATTTTTTGCGGTTACCGTACAGCCAAATTATCAGGCTTATAGTCGACGCAAGGCGCATGTCGATCAGCTGGAGTCCCGACAGGTGCTTAGTTATGATGAATACGCTGTGCTGTTTGGCCAGCACTCTCCCCGCATTGATGGCGAGCATGATTTTTTAAAGATGACGAATGGTCGCTTTCGGTTGACAGGCTTGCATGACCATAAGCGTATCTACATTGAGACAACCGTGTGTTGAATGGGTTATGCTTCTGTTGTTTTATGGTTACGAGATGGTTACGAGACCCTTTGCCGGTTGGTCATGTGGTGGTTAGTGGCGTGCTTGACAGCCATTGAAGCGTTCATGGCGCGGTGAGTTAAAACTGTTTTCAGGACTGTCTACGGATGAGGTCTGTTGCTCCGGGCAAAATTATCATTTCTGGTGAGCATTCGGTTGTGTATGGCTCACCTGCGCTGGCTGTGGCGGTGGATATCCACGCTTATGCGAAAGTCGAGCGCCTCGAAGAGCCGAGCATTCATCTACATCTTGACAATTATGGCCAGCGGACATCGTTACCACTGAGAGAGATGGCGCAGGTTCGACTGACGATTGATAACGCTTATCAGCGCTATCTGCTCGGGCATTGTTCGGTGGAGAAGGTATTGACTCATGCCAGTGAGCTTTATCTGTATGCGATGGCCAGCCTCTATCACCGCTACTCTTTGCCGTTTGAACATGGTCTGAATATCTCGCTGAAATCGACTATTCCTGTGCGTTCAGGTATGGGGTCGTCGGCAGCAACGATTGCTGCGATATTGGTCGCAGTGGCGGGGTATTTTGATCTGCATTTGGATAAAGAGTCCCTGTTCCAGCTTACCCGTCATACTGAGCGCTTGCAGCATGGTTGTAATAGTACGATTGACCCCATGATCACGGTACATGGCGGTCTGGTGCGTGTGGAAAACAGTCAGTTGACCAACAGCAGTGAACTGCCGGCATTGAATTGGTATCTGGTGAATACCGGTGAGCCGGAAGTCAGTACTGGACAGTGTGTGGCTGAAGTACGACGTCGGTTTGGTGGTAGCGCCATCTGGAATGAGTTTTCCGCGATTATTAAGGGGGTTGAGCAGGCGTTCCTCCGTCGTGATACGCGGGCGTTGCGTGAATGTGTGAAGCGCAATCATCAGCTGCTGGTGGATATTGGTGTTGTGCCTGATACGGTGCAACGCTTTATCCGTGATTTGATATCCCGTTATGGCGCTGCCGGCAAGATTAGTGGTGCTGGTGCTGTGCATGGTGAAAAAGCCGGTTTTGTTCTGGTGCAGTGTGATGAGCCGATGGAAACGCTCTGCCGTGAATACGGCTTTTCTGTCGCCAGACTTCAATCGGATCCTCTGGGTGCAAGGCTTTGTTATTAATACCGGTCAGTGGGTAGATGTTGCTGTGCCTGGCAGCATTATGCTGCTGGGAGAGCATTCAGTCTTGTATTCCCAGCCAGCCGTTGCTTGTGCCATTGATCGTTATCTACGGGTCAGGCTGAGTGGGTTGGCAGGGCGTGACGTGGTTGTAGAGTCTGCGCTGGGAATCTATCAATCCACACTCGATACGATTGAAGATAACCCCACTCACCGTTTTCTTGTTGAGATTCTCAGGCGTTGGCGACGAGTACTTACGCGGGGTTTGCATATCACGATCACCTCCGAGTTTTCTCATACGATCGGGCTTGGCTCCTCGGCGGCGGTTACTGTTGCACTAGAATCAGCGTTGCGTCGATGGTGTGGCTTTTCGCTTGATCACCGTGACATTCTTGAAGCGTGCGTCGGCGTGGTTCGCTCGGTTCAAGGACGAGGCTCAGGGAGTGATCTGGCTGCCAGTATTTACGGCGGGGTGGTTGGATTTGATGCCGATAGTTTGCAGGTGCAATGTCTGAGTAATAGCTTGCCGATTGACCTCTATTATGCTGGCTATAAAACGCCGACGGTTGATGTGCTTGCCCGTGTCGCAACAGAGAGTGCCAAAATACCTGATCTGGTCGCTGAGCTTTATCGTCTAATGGGGAAAGTGACCCATGACGGAATTGCGGCGTTGTTGAATGATGATCTACCGCGTCTGGGTATCTGTATGAATATCTATCAGGGCTTGTTGGATGCCCTAAACGTGAATGATGCGACGCTGTCTGGCATGGTTTACGGGCTTCGGGCACTGCCTGGTGTGCTGGGTGCTAAGATTTCTGGCTCAGGGCTGGGAGACTGTGTCTGTGCGTTGGGTGATACGGGTGCCGGACTGCTCGGTGTCGAGCGTATTCCTCTCTCTGTTTCCCCTGTTGGAGTCTCCGTTGACGTTTTTTCGCACTGATATTGCTCAGAAAATATTGGGTGGTTGTGAATATCGTCCTGTTGAACGCTTTGAAGCCTCGGCATCGGTTAATATTGCACTCTGTAAATATTGGGGGAAGCGTGATAGCCAGTTAAATCTGCCCGTCAATGATAGTCTATCAGTTGCGCTGCCGGGTAAGGGGACTCGTACCCGTGTCACCCGCTTATTGGGTGGTACGAAAGATGAGGTGTTTTTGAACGAACGGTTGACGCAGGAAACGGAGAGTTTCTACCGTAGAGTGGTGGATCATTTGGATCTGTTTAGGCGTGATGCGGGTGATTACTTTCGTGTTGATACCGTCAATAGCGTCGCCACAGCTGCGGGATTGGCCTCGTCGGCGTCGGGTTTTGCGGCTCTAACGCGAGCGATGGCAGGCGTTCAGGGAGTTAGTCTGGATGATGACGCATTGTCGATTCTGGCGAGACTGGGGAGTGGTAGTGCCTGTCGGTCGATGTATGACGGTTTTGTGCGTTGGTACAAGGGTGGGCGTGAGGATGGAATGGACTCTTTTGCGAAGCCGTTGCGCAATGTGTGGAGATGTTTGCGTCTGGGTGTGCTTACGTTGAATGCTGCGGTTAAGAAGACCTCTTCTCGAGAAGGGATGGCGCACACGGTTGAAACGGCATCTCTCTATAATGCTTGGCCGTTGCAAGCTGAGAGGGACATTGTGGCGCTTGAGCAGGCTGTTACTACTCAGAATTTTGAACAATTAGGTGCAACTGCTGAGCATAATGCCATGGCGATGCACGCCACTATGATGGCCTCATGGCCCCCGCTGCTGTACTGGGTGCCAGAATCGGTGGCGGTTATGCAGAAGGTCTGGCAGCTTCGGGAGGACGGTGTACCCGTCTATTTCACCATGGATGCCGGTCCCAATGTGAAACTTTTGTTTGAAAGTCGGGTCGAACATGTTATCAGGCAGGTATTTTCTGATGTTGAGGTGATACAACTATTTTCGTAACTTCCGTAAGGAACCCGTAAGGAACCCGTAAGGAATTCGTAAGGAACTTTTTTTCCCGCATATTTTTGCAGGGAATGGTTGTCTGGGACTGTGCAGTTCATTGTGATTGTGGTATAAATTTGCACTTATGGTGATCGCCATAGATATTCTTATGATTTATAAACCACACATACACCGACACATGGTTTTCGGGTGCCCTCTTGAAAAGGGTCGAACCATGGGGTGTATGGAGGCATAACCCCTTTGAAGGAGTTTTTCATGGCTCAAGTATCCATGCGTGACATGCTGAAGGCTGGTGTTCATTTCGGACACCAAACTCGCTACTGGAATCCTAAGATGTGCAAGTTCATCTTCGGTGCCCGTGACCGCATTCACATTATCAACTTGGAGTACACCTTGCCTGCGTTCAACCAGGCTCTGGATCTGATCAAAAATCTGGCTACTAAAAAAAACAAGGTTCTGTTTGTGGGGACCAAGCGAGCTGCAAGCAAGATTATTCGTGGAAACGCTCAGCGTTGTGGCATGCCTTATGTTGACCACCGCTGGCTGGGTGGCATGCTGACTAACTACAAAACGATCCGTCAGTCTGTCCGTCGTTTGCGTGAGCTGGAAATTCAGGCTAACGACGGTACGTTTGATAAACTGACCAAGAAAGAAGCTTTGATGCGTACTCGCACCTTGGAAAAACTGGATCGCAGCTTGGGTGGTATTAAAGAGATGGGTGGTTTGCCGGATGCGCTCTTCGTGATTGATGTTGATCATGAAAAAATTGCTATTCAGGAAGCTAATAAGCTGGGTATTCCTGTGATTGGTGTCGTTGATACCAATAGCAACCCTGATGGCGTTGATATTGTTATCCCTGGTAACGATGACGCTATCCGTGCTATCCAGTTGTACATTGAGTCTGCTGCTAATGCGATCATGGAAGGTCGTTCTTCTGCCGGTATAGCAGTCGTAGAAAAAGAAGCTGCTATTACTGATGTAGTCGTAGATGTTGCTGCAGCCAATACAGATGTAGAAAAAACGGCTGTTGATGCCGTTGTAGAAAAAGAAGCTGCTACTACTGATGTAGTCGTAGAGGCTGCTGCAGCCAATGCAGGTGTAGAAAAAACGGCTGTTGATGCCGTCGTAAAAGACGCTGATGCAACTGCTAAAGAGAGTAAAAAGAGCGGTAAAGACTCCGCGGAGTAATCGTCCTGTTTTGAAAAAGGGGGCTTGGCCCTCTTTTTTTTTGCTATACAGGGCTGAATCTTCAGTTGAGACTGACCGATATCGTTTAGGGCTTTAGGGCACTGATTTATTTCATGACGGCTGTTGCATTCTGGTGTATGACAGCGTAATTAAGATTTAGAGGATACAAAAATGACCATTACTGCAGCACAGGTAAAGGAGCTGCGTGATCGCACCGGTCTTGGCATGATGGAGTGCAAGAAGGCGTTGGTTGAGGCTGACGGCGATATTGAAAAGGCCATTGAAGAATTGCGTAAATCTGGCCAGGCGAAAGCTGCCAAAAAAGCAGGTCGTATTGCGGCTGAAGGTGTGGTTGCTGTGAAAGTGGCTGATGATGCTAAGTTCGGCATGCTGATTGAAGTGAACAGTGAAACTGACTTCGTGGCTCGTGATGATAACTTCTTGGATTTTGTTAACACGGTGACTAAGCGTGCGTTTGATGCCAAGCAAACTGATATTGATGCACTGATGGACGGTGAGCTGGAGACGACTCGTTTGGCACTGATGCAAAAAATCGGTGAAAACATTAGCGTTCGTCGCACCGCCACTTTGGAAGGCGATGTTGTGGGTAGTTATGTTCACGGTAATCAGCGTATCGCTGTTTTGGTCTCTCTGGAAGGTGGTAACGCTGAGTTGGCTAAAGATATCGCTATGCATATAGCTGCAATGAGTCCTCAGGTTGTCAACAAGGAGGAGATGCAGGCTGATCTGGTGGAAAAAGAAAGAGAGATTTTCCGTGCTCAAGCACTGGATAGCGGTAAACCGCCTGAAATCGTTGAGAAGATGATTGTTGGTCGTGTCAACAAGTTCTTGGCTGAAAACAGTTTGGTTGAACAGCCTTTTGTCAAGAATCTTGACATAACGATTGGCAAGCTGGCTAGCGATGCTGATGCTACCATCAAGCGCTTTATCCGCTTTGAAGTGGGCGAAGGTATTGAGAAAAAAGAGGTTGATTTCGCTGCCGAGGTTCGTGCCCAGGCAGGCATGTAAGGCTTATGGTGGTGCTGGGCGGCAGAGTCATTCGTCGCCCTTCTGCTGCTGGTTCTGATCGGCGATATCGGCAATCAATGTCGTCAGACATTGATGGATGCCATCTGTCAATGGCCAGTGGTCTGCGTATTATTAAACGTCCGTTGACGGAGAGTCGGGATGCCTGGAATAGATCGTCAACCTAAATATCATCGTATTCTTCTGAAACTCAGTGGTGAAGCGTTGATGGGGAGCGAAGCGTTCGGTATTGATCCCAAGGTTCTGGATCGTATGGCGCTCGAAATCGGACAGCTGATAGGGATTGGTGTTCAGGTCGGCTTGGTCATTGGTGGTGGAAACTTATTCCGCGGTGCGGCATTGAATGCGGCCGGTATGGACAGAGTGACTGGTGATCATATGGGTATGCTGGCCACTGTCATGAATGCGCTGGCCATGCGTGATGCGCTGGAGCGTTCCAATATCAATACCTGCGTTATGTCCGCCATTCCTATGAGTGGCGTGGTAGAGTACTATGATCGTCGGTGTGCGTTGCGCTACTTGAACTCTGGCAGTGTGGTGATCTTTTCTGCAGGTACAGGGAATCCTTTTTTCACCACGGATTCTGCCGCTTGCTTGCGGGGTATTGAAGTGAATGCTGATCTAGTGTTGAAGGCCACTAAGGTGGATGGTGTGTATGACACTGATCCAGTCAATAATCCGGCTGCCAAAAAGTTCGATCGCTTGACCTATGACGAGATTCTGGATCGTAAACTGGGGGTGATGGATCTGACCGCTATCTGCTTGGTGCGTGATTACCAGATGCCGCTCTGTGTGTTTAAAATGAATAAAGCCGGAGCCCTTTTAAATATCGTTGTCGGTGGCGATGAGGGAACCTTCGTGTGTGGGAGTGACTCATGATTAACGAACTTAAGAGCGATGCCAAATCGAGAATGCGGAAAAGTGTGGGATCGCTGAATACGGCGTTTGCCAAAATTCGTACTGGACGGGCTCATCCAAGCCTGCTGGAAAGTGTTCGTGTCTCTTATTATGGCTCAGAGTCGCCACTCTCTCAGGTGGCGAACATTACTGTTGAAGATAGCCGTACCTTGGCCATTCGGGTCTGGGAGAGAGCTATGGTGCCCGAAGTTGAAAAAGCCATTTTGAAGTCTGATCTGGGTCTGAATCCCTCCACTGCCGGTGAGGTGATCCGTGTTCCGTTACCGTCGCTGACGGAAGATACCCGTAAGGGCTATACCCGTCAGGCGCGTCAAGATGCTGAGCAGGCGCGGGTTGCTATCCGTAACATCCGCCGCGATATAATGACGGACATCAAAGAGCTGGAGAAGGAAAAAGAGATCAGCGAGGATGAAGAACGTAAGGCGCAGGATGATGTACAGACCATTACTGATCAATATATCGCTGAAGTTGATAAGGCGCTAGAGAGTAAAGAAAAAGATTTGATGATAGTTTAATAAGATGAGTCTTAGGTGTTTTCTGGGTTCGTTGTTTACCGAGTGATTCTTGTGAGGTAACTTTGAAATAAATCATGCCCCAATCATCTGCTTTTCAGTCAGCATTGACTGCCGATGCTGACATCTTCATCAATAGCATTCCCCGTCATGTTGCGATTATTATGGATGGCAATAACCGCTGGGCGAAGAAGCGCTATTTGCCTAGTATTGCCGGACATCGTGCTGGGATTAAGACTGTGCGCAAGGTGATCGAAGCGTGTGGCGATTATGGTATTCGTGTACTGACTCTGTTTGCGTTTTCCAGTGAGAACTGGGGGCGACCGACGGATGAGGTGAACGCCTTGATGGATCTGTTTCTTCGTGCGCTTAAGCGGGAGGTGCAAAAGCTGCATAAGCATAACATCCGGCTGAAAGTGATTGGGGATCTTACCTTATTCAGTCCAGCGATACAGGTGCGTGCTCGTGAGGCTGAGTTGCTGACGGCTGATAATGATAAGATGACCCTTGTGGTCGCGGCCGGTTATGGTGGTCAGTGGGATATAGTACAGGCGGCTAGGAGGCTGGCTGAAGAGGTGCAAAAAGGTGAGCTGGATCCAGCTAACATTACCCGTGATCGTTTTGATGTAGCATTGTCAACAGGCGGACTCCCCTCCTTGGATCTGCTGATTAGAACCAGTGGTGAGCACCGTATCAGTAATTTTTTATTGTGGCAGTGTGCGTATTCTGAGTTCTATTTCTCGGATTTGTTGTGGCCGGATTTTGATTCTGAAGAACTTCAAAAAGCGATACTGGATTATGGCCGACGGCAGCGTCGTTACGGAAAAACGAGTGGACAATTAGAGGTGGAATCAGTGTGCTGAAGCAGCGAGTAATCACCGCTCTGATGTTATTGCCTGTGGTATTGTGTGGGGTTTTTCTGTTGCCGTTGTCACTATTCTCGACCTTTATTGCGGTCGTCATTGCCTTAGCCGCTTGGGAGTGGGCGAATCTGTCAGGTTTTTCCAATCAGCTAGTACGGGTGGGTTATGGTCTGCTGATCGCGGGATTGATCTACTTTCTCTCATCGGTTCCTCCAGGCTTTTTACTCGGCACAGGATTTGCTTGGTGGTTCATGGCGTTGATGCTGGTGATCAGTTATCCTGCCTCCAAACTGGTTTGGGAAAATCGTGTTATCAGACTGTTGATGGGTTGGCTGGTTTTGTTACCGGCTTGGGGAGGGTTGGTTTACCTAAAAAGCCAGCCACAGGGTAATTGGCTGATCCTCTATGTATTTCTTCTAGTATGGGGCGCAGATTTAGGCGCTTATTTTTCAGGCAGAATGTTTGGACAACGTAAGTTGGCGCCTGTCATTAGTCCTGGTAAATCGTGGGAAGGTGTCTTTGGGGGGCTGTTGATGACGACCCTGATTACGTTGCTGGTCAGTTGGTACCAGCATTTAAGCCTGTTTGAGTGCATAGGATGGGTGGTCGTTGCGCTAGTGGTGACGATGGTGTCGGTTCTTGGCGATATACTGGAAAGCATGTTCAAGCGTGAGGCAGGACTGAAAGACAGTAGTCAGTTGTTGCCTGGTCATGGCGGAGTGATGGATCGTATCGACAGTTTAACGGCTGTCATTCCTATTTTTGCTGTATTCTGGATTTTGAAAATGGCGGCGTGATAGTCGGGGAGTTGGATGGTCATGTGCGACGTTCGCGGAGTGATCTGTATTGCAACCTCTGAAGAGTTGGTGGTCGTAGTGGTACGCTGATTGTGGTGATAATGATCATTGATGGTTTTGTTCTATCAAGCTTTTAGTGTGGAGAGTTTCCTTGAGCACAAATGAATAATATACTTGATCGTCTTTATGCTGAATCTCATGATGATCTGGCGAGTTTTGCCTTTGATGATGCCGTAGTGCGTGTTTTTCCCGATATGATCCAGCGTTCAGTGCCTGGGTATACCACGATTATTCCCATGATTGGTATTATAACGTCGCACTATGTGCAGCCAGATTCCACGCTTTATGATCTGGGTTGTTCTTTGGGAGAGGCAACGCTGGCGATGCGTCACTGTGTGGATAAGCCGGGCTGCAAAATAGTGGCCGTGGATAACTCGGAGGCCATGATTCAGCGCTGCCAGACTTATCTGGATGCAGACAGCAGTCGTGTGCCTGTTGAATTGCTGTTGGATGATATACGCCATATTACGATGAGTCATGCTTCGGTCGTCACGCTTAATTTTACACTTCAGTTTATTGCGCCTGAGGATCGGCTGCCGTTGCTGAATAATATTGTCAATGGACTCAATGAGGGAGGTGTCTTGATCCTCTCTGAAAAGTTGATGTTTGATCAGGATGAACAGATGTTACAGGAAGCGCTTCATTATGATTTTAAGCGTGCTAACGGTTATTCTGAGCTTGAAATCAGCCAGAAACGCACGGCGTTGGAAAACTATTTGATACCGGAAACGCTAGAGCAACATCGAGAGCGTTTACTGGCGGCGGGCTTTAAACAGGCCGTGCTATGGTATCAATGTTTTAATTTTTGCTCACTGCTTGCCGTGAAGTAATCATGCTTGCAAACGACAAAACGAATGTGATAAATCCGCTTGATTTTTACCAAGAACTGTTTCCTTTGATGAATGACGGGTTGATGCGCCGCTGGTTGGAGGTACTCCCGCAGCAGTTGAAAACCGTACTGGTGGATACTCCTCATGGTGATCTTGATCGCTGGTTGATAGCACTTAATGCATTACCGTCTATTCCCGTTGATCGTGTTGGGTTGAATCAGGCTAAAGTCAGTCTAACAGCCTCTAAGCCACTGAATGGTAAGGTTAGGCGATGGTTGCACCGTGGACTGAAAGCGCTGATTCCTTGGAGAAAGGGACCATTTGATTTCTTTGGTGAAGTGATCGACAGCGAATGGCGTTCAGATTGGAAGTGGACGCGAATTGCGCCTCACCTGTCGTCGCTTAAAGGGCGGCTGGTGCTTGATGTGGGTTGTGGCTCAGGCTATCACTGCTGGCGGATGCTGGGTGAAGGTGCACGTCAGGTTATCGGGGTTGACCCTTCTCGCCTGTTTTTGGTTCAGTTTGAAGCGTTTAAGCGTTATGCCGGAAACGCGTTGCCGGTGCATCTTTTGCCGTTGCGAATAGAAGATGTTCCAGAGCGGCTTAAGGTGTTTGATACCGTATTTTCCATGGGTGTGTTTTATCATCGTCGTTCGCCGATTGATCATTTGCTTGAATTGCATGGTGCCTTGTGTTCTGGCGGAGAGCTGGTTCTGGAGACGTTGGTTATTGAGGGGGGGCCAGGAGAGGTTCTGATGCCTGATGAGCGCTACGCAATGATGCGTAATGTCTGGTTTCTGCCATCGACGACGACGCTGTTATTGTGGTTACGACGTGCAGGATTTCATCATGCGCGAGTCGTCGATATGGCTCGTACAGCGGTGGATGAGCAGCGTCAGACTGAATGGATGCCTTTTAACTCGTTGTCGGATTTTCTTGATCCTGATTGTCCTGAAAAAACCGTGGAGGGTTATCCTGCACCACTGCGTGCAGTGGTTATTGCAGAAGCATGATCTGAGGGGCAAGCCGATGTTGTCGTGGGTGAAAAATAGTATAAAATTAGCCACTTTATCGTTTAAGTGAGACCTTTGCACGAAACCAA
>JAGLCE010000044.1 GCA_023146365.1 Endozoicomonadaceae bacterium | reverse complement strand
TCAATAAGTCACGGATTCAGGACAAGGTAAAGAATAGGTTGCATTTTTCATACAATACAACGCTGCAAAATGACAGAGACTCATAATAAGAGATCCTGTTTTATATTTATAAAAAAATCTGCCAATTTTTTTAAGGGGAGTTAATGCCGAGAGAGACTCGATAGAAATACACCAATTCATAATGCTTCTTTCAATTTGTTTCTCTGAAATACAGTCATAGCAGTCATAGCAGTCATAGTTTGGCTCATCCTTAACCCCCCCCGATTAGAATTGCAGAGTGACTATGGCATAAAGTAACAACTGTTGTTTTATTGCTAATTGTTTTTGGATAAACAACGGTCGACTCATCCATGGATTTTGAAAACAAGACATTTAAACATCCCCGAAAAGGGATATATCTCGACGAAAAAATACTGCTTGTAACGACCATTTTATTAAAGTTACTCTTTTTTTGTGAGCTGTTCGACTGTTTTATTGAATGACGAGCTTCACCTATAACTTCTAATTTATTTGAATTACTTTCTATCATGTTCTACTTGTGTGAATTTTATATATTTCTATATATAAGAATTATTTATGGGCACTCTTCCTAATTTAGTAAGACTACGTTATTACAATAAAGTTCAAAACCCGACTTGTTTTTTTCGATGAGAATCATTATGATCGTTATATTTGTGTTCACTTACTAGATTAAAAATTCAGACCGCATTTTCTGATCGAAAAACAGATGAAAATGCGCCAAAATAGCCAAGAACACTCTTTAATTTAATCCGGTTTTTTACATCCTAAGTCAGATTGATTACGATCCATTACCAGGCCATGGAAAGAACGATAAGACGGTCAGCGCTGAAGCAGAAACTTTTCGTGAATTAAAGTGATCAAGGGATATCAGTAAATCCCATACGCCTAATGATTGATTTATTGGCGTTAAAACATCCGTGCAACCTAAGTGATGAGGAGCTTGGTGATGCAGTGGTAATCGTTTGAAAAGTTAGCTTTTTAGGGCAGATTAATTACTTTTGTTAGTAATACTAACCATTTAGCTATATATTTTTATGATTTATTCGGGTATACTCGCATTTGAGTTTGAGTCTAGTAGCAACAGCACTAGATTAATTATGCATAACATGGAGAGTTACTATGAATAATACAATCGCTAATCAAAATCAACCATTTTTCTCTAGTTTATCTCAAACAATTATTCATAATGACACAGCTAGTGAAAATAGCGCCTCAGAAAAATCATTTCTTGGCTATTTTGTCACCTCTGTATTACATATCTGTAAAAAAATAAAGGGATGCACATCAAGCCTTGTTAAGAGTATATATTCTAGGAAAGTTTGTTTTAAAAAACTCTCTGATAAAGACAATATCATATTATCAAAAAAGATCCTTGAAAAGACAGAAATTGATGCAGAAAATGCTAGCGATAGAGTTAAATCCATAAATAACCTACTTCATGTATATAAAAAACAGTTAGGTGAATTATTGGAAAAAAACAATTCCAATCTAAAGCTTGCATCACTTGCATCAAAAGACCCCGTATTCTTTTGCGACGAATCTTATGAAGGAGAGAGTGAAGGAATAAAAGAAATAAATGTAGATATTGCTAGATGTGAAGCCCATATAGATCATTTCATAAACGAATTAATAGCGACCGAAATAATTAAAAAAGAGGCTGATAAAGCATTTAAAAATGCAGTTAGCAGTTGCAGAGATTTAAAATTATTTCATGAAGGTGAACTAGAGAGACTAAATACATTATATCAATTAGAGACTTCCAGAAAGGATAAAGAATCGAAAGAAAATGATGGATTTTTTTATGTCACATCTATCTTGGCAGAAAAAATAGCTGAACATGTAGAACATGCTATTTCATTACAAAAGCTACTGAATGAGACAGAAAGTTATTTTAACAACAAAAATCATGTTGAATTATTAAAAAAGAGCTTAAAAGATAAGATGAGTGCTGTAGTAACGGCTGACAATGAAGTTACAAGAATAATCGAAGAGCGTAATTCCAATGGAACAAAAATACATGAATTAAGTGAATTACTCAAACCACTAATAACAAAAATAAAGGATATGCAAAGCAAATGCGGTGATGACAATCACATTGAGCAACTCCATGAAAAAACAAAAAAATTGAACCTAGAAATTGTTTCATGTAAACGCAATATATCGAATTTGGGAAAGAGTCTGAGCGCGGCAGTAGCACTTGCAAAGCAGGCTCTTGATAGACTTGACGATGACGCCTTCGATCATCGTACATCAATATTTTTTATTCAAGAGAAGCTAAGAAAATTATCTCTATTATATAGTTTCCACAGTGAGAAGTTGAAAAAAGATGGCGTGACTACTGATAACTCGTCAGGCTTAAAAGAAATAAAGGCTGAATTTAACAAAAATGTTTGTTTTTTACACAATATGCTGTTTCATGTAAAAACATTAACACAAAATGTTAATGAAAAACTTGATAACGTTACGCCAGTCCGTGATGTTCCAGAAAATTTTTTTGATATCATGCCCAAAGACAAGAGGGCGCAGATAGCTTAATAACAGAAGGCAGCCTCCAAGGCTATGGCTTTTAAATATATTAATGTAATAATGTTTCTACAATAATAAAGGAGATCAGTGAATGCCATGAAGGATTGGCTGGAGAAACGGTAGATACCAAGCAACCAAACTTCATGAGCATTACAATAATTATCCCACAGAGCGGAAAATTTCTAATCAACGCCATCTTTCGCTTTCACGCTAGCATCGACTGGTTCAACCGTTTGTGACGATTTAGCTTTATTCAATGTAAAACTCTTGCCGGGTGGCTTTGTGTTTTTTGGATGCTATGCAATGTCTCAAACTAGGTTACTCTTGCAAACTCGCACCCCAGAAAAACTCAAACCCAAGAAATTAAAACCTTTATTCTTGCCTGGATGAAATCAGTTGAAATGTTCTAGGAACGTCCCCCAGAATTTTTTTGTTAGATTGATATTATGCATTTTTTGGTGAAAATTTCTAATAATATAATTACGCGAATTTCATTTGCTCGTGCGACACATTGAAAATTGAAGGCCAGTGGGCGAAACTCACGGTTGACTACAACCCAGCGTGAAACGCAAAAAGGAGTCAAGCGCAAAAAGGGGTCAAGTCTTGTTTTGTGCCTTTTCTGTGTTAAGAGTAAAGGTATGGCTAGATCAACGCTAGGTCAACATTGCTGAAACGTATTCGCTCTTTTCAATCTCCGCCCAAGACTCGATACGGGTGACTGGTTAAGCCTTACCCGACAGGGACTTTCACCCTGCAAAATGCTCCAAGCTGCGCTTGTCGCACTAACGCCCTGCCTGAAGGCTGTAACTCCCCCCAAAAACCACCCTATGGATTGATAGCAGAACAGATCAGCGGAACAGGATTGAGTGCGAAACGACATGAAAATTGACGATCATGGCTAAAGATCATCCAAATAGAGAATATTACTAATTAAGTTTCACATACGTCTGTGCTTTCTGGTATGCTCCCTATGCTTTGTGAGTTCGCCTGAGGATTGACAACAAAAATTCGTCATATTTTCAGGCTCTGTCTGATATCCACGGCAAACTAGTGCAAAATCAGTATTCATTAACACTTGCACTCTTAAAAACTCGCTCACGCAGTTGAGTCTTTCGGTATGGTTTTAACAACAAGTCAGTCATCTTGCGAGGGTCATTAAGAAGTCATCGTTTGGGCATTAATCTGACATTGACACAGATGGCTACTTGATACTCAGGTAGGAATATGCATGTATTCGATCAAAGGCTAGATGGAACCATTCATGAATAACCTAGCAATAAACCCAGAATATAACTACAAGGTGGTTCGCCAGTTTGCCGTGATGGCGGTAATATGGGGTATCATCGGCATGGCTGTTGGCTTGCTAATCGCAGCCCAATTGGTGTTTCCTGAACTCAACATTGAACCTTACCTGACTTTCGGCAGACTGAGGCCGCTGCATACCAATGCAGTGATTTTTGCGTTCGGTGGATCCGCACTGTTCTCCACATCGTACTACGTCGTGCAGAGAACCTGTCAAGCTCGCCTCTTCTCTGATGGACTCGCCGCCTTTACCTTTTGGGGTTGGAACCTGGTGATTGTGTTGGCGGTGATCACTCTGCCTCTGGGGTACACCACCACCAAGGAATACGCTGAATTGGAATGGCCTATTGGCATTCTAATCACCGTTGTATGGGTGGCCTATGCCGTTGTCTTCTTTGGCACCATAATGAAGCGAAAGGCTCAGCACATTTACGTAGCCAATTGGTTCTATGGCTCATTCATCATTACCATCGCCATACTTCATGTGGTCAACAATCTAGCAATACCAGTATCGCTATGGAAATCCTACTCCATTTACGCTGGCGCCACAGACGCTATGATCCAGTGGTGGTATGGCCACAACGCCGTTGGCTTTTTCCTTACCGCCGGATTCCTGGGCATGATGTATTACTTCGTTCCCAAGCAGGCTGAGCGCCCGGTTTACTCCTACCGTCTTTCAATCGTGCATTTCTGGGCGTTGATTTCCATCTATATCTGGGCGGGCCCTCACCACCTTCACTACACCGCACTCCCTGACTGGGCACAGAGCCTTGGCATGGTGATGTCTCTGATACTGTTGGCTCCATCATGGGGCGGCATGATCAACGGTGTAATGACACTCTCGGGTGCTTGGCATAAATTGCGTACGGATCCTATACTCCGATTCCTTGTCGTCTCTCTCTCATTCTATGGCATGTCCACGTTTGAAGGCCCGATGATGGCAATCAAGACCGTTAACGCACTGTCTCACTATACCGACTGGACCATCGGCCACGTCCATTCCGGCGCACTGGGCTGGGTTGCCATGATCTCCATCGGGGCGATCTACCACATGATCCCACGCCTATGGGGACGTGACAGTATGTACAGCATCAACATGATCAATATCCATTTTTGGCTGGCCACTATTGGCACTGTTCTGTACGTCACTTCTATGTGGGTCAACGGTATTACCCAAGGCCTGATGTGGCGTGCAGTCAACACTGACGGAACACTGACTTACAGTTTTATTGAATCTGTGATTCAGAGTCAGACTGGCTATGTTGTTCGTGCCATCGGTGGAGTCTTCTTCTTCGCCGGGATGGTGATAATGCTGTACAACGTCTACCGCACCATCCGCGCAGCCGAGCCTGATAAGGTTCGACTTGCAGCAAAAATGGCGTGACTAGGGAAACTTTAAAGCCATGACTAAACACGAGTTCGTAGAAAAAAACATTGGCTTGATGGTGATACTAATCGTCGTTGCCATCAGTTTCGGCGGTCTTGTAGAAATCGTGCCACTGTTTTTCATGAAGGAAACCACCCTGCCAGTTGCCGGTATCAAGCCCCTTCCAGCCGTTGAACTGGAAGGACGAGACATTTTTATCAGGGAAGGCTGTGTGGGTTGCCACTCCCAGATGATTCGTCCACTACGCGCTGAAGTGGAACGTTATGGCCACTACTCAGTTGCCGGTGAATCAGTCTATGAGCATCCGTTCCTCTGGGGCTCCAAGCGTACAGGGCCTGACCTCGCTAGGGTCGGCCAGCGCTACTCCGATGAATGGCACCGTGCACACCTATACAACCCTCGTGATGTGGTGCCAGTATCTATCATGCCAGCCTATTCCCATCTGATGCACGCAGTGCTGGACGGCAAGGATACCCCCACGAAGATGAAAGCTCTGCGCTTAGTCGGCGTTCCTTACACTGAAGAGCAAATCAGTAGTGCAAGCTCTGAGGTGAAAGGAAAAACTGAAATGGACGCATTGATCGCCTATCTGCAGGGCCTTGGCACTGCACTAACAAAAAAACGGTAACGGTCTTATGGATATTAATATACTGCGAGGACTGGCCATCATTTTCTGCATGATCGCCTTTTTTGGTATTGTGTTCTGGGCCTACAGTAGCAAACGAAAATGCAGCTTCGATGAAGCAGCGAACCTGCCCTTTGCTGACGAGTTTGCTCACCGCTCCACCGTCAATGCCGCGACGAAGAACGGCAACAAGGAGATGGGAGAAAAGCAGAATGTCTAACTTCTGGATCGCATGGATTTTTATCCTGACGTTTATCTGCTTATTTCTAGTGACTGGCCTACTGATTGCCACCACAAGGAGTCAGCGCAAACAAAATACTATGGAAACCACCGGCCATAACTATGACGGTATTGAGGAGTACGACAACCCCATGCCGGCCTGGTGGCTTGGACTGTTTGTTTCAACACTGATCTTTGCTGTGATCTACCTCGTTCTCTTTCCTGGTGTCTGGAAGGGCGTTTTAGGTTGGACACAGATCAAGCAACTAGAGGCCGAAACAGAAAAACATACTCGTCAGTATGCTCCCCTGTTTAAACAATATGCGGCACAATCCATTGAGGCGCTGCAGAGTAATTCCAGGGCGATCAAAATGGGGCAGCGTATCTTTTTAAATAACTGCACGATCTGCCATGGCAGTGACGCTCGTGGCGCATTCGGATTCCCCAACCTAACCGATGGTAACTGGCTATGGGGTGGAGCATCGGATGAGATCAAGTACTCCGTGATGGAAGGTCGCAGTGGCCAGATGCCAGCTTGGGGGGTTATCATCGGTGAAATCGGTGTTCGCAATGTCTCAGCCTACGCCCGTAGTCTCAGCGGTATCGACACGGGCTTTAGCAAAACCGACCTCAACAATGGTAAAAAAGTGTTCGACACCACCTGTTCTGTCTGCCACGGTGTAGAAGGAAAAGGTAATAAACTCCTCGGTGCGCCAAATCTAACCGACCATATATGGCTATATGGCTCCTCTCAATCTCAGGTAATGTATACCGTTCGTAATGGACGCAACGGTATTATGCCACCTTGGAAAGAGATTCTGGGTGATGAAAAAGTCCATCTGGTGACTGCTTACATTTACAGTCTGTCCCATAAAAAAGATGATCCGTAATACATGAATACCGATTGAATATTACAGTCGGTATGCTTGATGCTCAGAGTGCCTAGCCAAGCTCAGAAAAAATTTTCCCTTTATTCCAACAATAACATCCCTAGCCTCAGCACAACCGTAAACAGCCAGAGATATGATCGAATGAGAGAGCCTAACAAGCAGAACCCTCATTCTGCACAAGAACCAGAAATCATTGAACTCGTCAATCTCTATAAGAAACGAGAGACCATCTATACCCGTTCCTTTCAGGGGTTTTTCCGAAATATCCGCATTAGCGGTGGCATCGTTTTTTTCCTCCTCTACTTTGGTACGCTATGGTTCTCCATAGGCGATCGACAAGCCGTACTCTTTGACCTGCATGCCAGACAGTTCCATATTTTTAGCGTCACATTTTATCCGCAGGATTTCATCCTCCTCTCCCTCCTGTTGATCATATGCGCTTTTGGTTTGTTCTTCATTACCGTGCTCGCGGGTCGGGTCTGGTGTGGTTACGCCTGTCCCCAAAGTGTCTTTACATGGGTGTTCATGTGGGTCGAACGTATCACGGAAGGGGATCGTAACCAACGAATGAAACTGGATAAGAGCAAACTGAGTAGCGCCAAGTTGCTACGTAAAGGGTTAAAACACTTCACCTGGCTGGCGATCGCTCTGGCCACCAGTATCACCTTCATCGGGTATTTCACTCCTATCCGCGAACTGATACCTGATCTATGGAGTCTTGATATTCATTCAACGACGACACTGTTCTGGATCGGTTTTTTTACACTCGCCACCTACGGTAATGCAGGACTGCTTCGTGAGCAGGTCTGCATTTACATGTGCCCCTACGCTCGCTTCCAGAGTGTTATGTATGATCAGAACACCGCCACCATCTGGTATGATCCCTCCCGCGGTGAAGCCCGAGGCCCCAGAAAAAAAAACATTGATCCAAAAACCAATGGGCTCGGCGACTGCATCGATTGCAAGATGTGTGTCCACGTCTGCCCAACGGGTATTGATATTCGTAACGGCCTACAACATGAGTGCATAGGCTGTGCTGCATGCATTGATGCTTGCGACAGCATTATGGACAAAATGGGCTACGACAAAGGTCTGATCCGTTACAGCTCAGAAAATAAGATCATCAATAACAGACCCAGCAAAATTCTTCGCCCTCAACTGATCGGTTATTTTGCGGCGCTGATGATCATTACCGTGATATTTTTTGTTATGATCAATAGTCGCTCCCTGATTGAACTGGAAATCCTGAGAGATCGCCAGAGCTTATACACGAAGACCATGAGTGGCCTGATAAGTAACGTCTACACCCTAAAATTGATGAACAAAGACCCTAAAACTCACCACTATCATATCTCAGTCAGTGGATTTGACGGTCTGCGCTATGAAGGCAAACAAAACGTAACCGTCGCTCCTGGTGAACTACTTAATATCCCGGTACGACTGGTCGCCCCCCCTGAATTGCTACAGGGAAAACCGAATACAACGGTTATCTTCACTGTAGCCTCGGATGTTGATACGATGCCCACGGTATCAACAGAAAGTCGCTTTCTTGCACCGGTCACTCAGCCACTTAACCCAGAGGCCTCGAAACATGCAGAATCAATCAAACACTAAAGAGATTGTCACTCCATGGCATCGGGAGCCATGGGTCTGGTTTATCCTAGCCATTTTGCTGGTCACATTTATCTGGGGATCCATCGCCCTGACGCTCGCGATCAATAATCGTGATTCGACGGTCGTAGACGACTACTACAAGATTGGAAAAGTCATCAATGAGGATTTATCACGAGAAAATCGTGCCACCGATCTCAACATTAACGCAACGATCACCATTGATGATATGACAGGAGAAGTTCACACCCTCGTAGATGGCAACCTTCAGGCTCAGCCTGAGACACTCATGCTCCGACTCTCCTCTCCAGTATTTCAGAGCGGTGACCGAAAGATCTTGTTACGTCTTTCACCCAATGGCGACTATATAGGCAATCTTGATCGCAGCGCCGAAGGTCGTTATTACGTCCAGCTAGAAACCTTGGACGAACAGACTCCCGAACATGCTTACCAGACAGGGTGGCGCATAAACAAAGAGCTCTTCCTAACACCTGGTGCTCCGATAACACTATCATCTGGCTCATCGGTCAATGACTACTACCTGTAATACATATCTATGACTGTCAGCTGTTTTCACTGTCATTTACCAATATCTGGAACCATCCGCTATTTCGCCACCATTGAATCCAGAGATCAGCCCATGTGCTGTCCTGGATGCAAGGCAGTGGCTGAAGCCATCGTCGCAGGCGGACTCAACAATTACTACGCTTACCGCACAGAACCCGCGGCACGGGCAGAATCGATCGACAGCGTATTACAGGCAGAGCTGGCGATCTATGACCGGGAAGAGTTGCAGACGGACTTTGTTCGCACATTGGCGGACGGTACTCGAGAAGCACGCCTACTCATTGAAGGCATCACCTGCTCAGCCTGTGTCTGGCTGATAGAAAAACACTTGATGCAGCTTAAAGGCATCGAGTCAGTCACTGTCAACCTCAGCCAACATAGCGCAACCATTCGCTGGACTCCGGAAACCATCAAACTTAGCGAAATCCTGCTGGAACTTCACGCTATCGGCTACAAAGGTCACCCTTGGCGGGCAGAACGTCAAGAAGCACTCATGCAGCAGGAACATCGCCTGTTTATTCGTCGGCTCGCCGTCGCCGGCATTGGCGCCATGCAAGTCATGATGTACGCCATCGCCCTCTATGCCGGCGCCATACAGGATATGGAGGATGAATATCGCGATTTTATCCGATGGATCAGTGCATTCGTGAGCACACCAGTGGTTTTTTATGCCGCCCGACCATTCTTTACAGCAGCGTGGAGAGATCTAAAAACGCGGCACCTAGGCATGGACGTTCCCGTCTCAATCGCTATTGGCGGAGCTTATCTCGCCAGTCTGTGGGCCACGTGGTATCGTCATGGTGACGTCTATTTTGACTCAGTCAGCATGTTTACCTTTTTACTGTTGCTGGGTCGATACCTTGAATTTCGTGCTAGACACCGAACCGCAAAATCAGGACGAGACTTACGTAGCCTGCTGCCAACCAGCTGCCTGAAACTGATTAATAACCGAACCGAACGACGACCAATTACCGACCTAAGCACCGGCGATCAGGTACGGGTACTCCCTGGAGAGAGCGTACCCACCGACGGTATCATTATCAATGGCCAGTCCAGCTTGAACGAATCGCTCTTAACCGGTGAGTATATGCCCGTCACACGCCAAATCGGTGAAGCCGTCATTGCAGGCAGCCTCAATACTGAAAACTCACTGGATATTGAAGTGACCAGTATTGGCGATGAGACCCGCTTATCAGCAATTCTTAGATTGCTGGAACGAGCCCAAAGCGACAAACCGGCTATTGCCAAAATCGCTGATCGAGTCGCCAGCTTCTTTGTTGCAACGGTACTGTTAACATCTGTCGTTGTTTATGCGCTCTGGTACTCGCATGATCCAGGGCATGCTTTCTGGGTCACGCTGTCGGTTCTGGTCATTACCTGCCCTTGCGCACTCTCACTGGCGACACCAGCAGCCCTGACGGCCGCCACTGGCACACTGCATAAATGGGGTATTCTGATCAGCCGAAATCATGTCATCGAAGGGCTGAACCAGGTGACACACGTCATTTTTGACAAGACAGGCACGTTAACCCGAGGGAAGATGGTTCTACGTCAGATCATCCTGATAGACGGTTGCACACTCAGTAAGGATGACGTGGTTAAACGAGCCTGCGCTCTGGAAAGCCATTCAGAACACCCCATTGCTCAAGCTTTTTCTGGTGATTTTCCGTACACAGCAACCGATGTCACCAATACCACAGGCAAAGGGATCAGTGGATTGATTGACAACCACCGTTACCGGATAGGCACTCCATCATTCAGTGCCCCTGAAACACCGCCCTCTCCACCCGACGCATCCAGACAGTGGCTACTGCTCAGCGACAATGACAGAGCGCTCGCTTGGTTTGAGTTGGACGATGAGTTGCGCCCAGAAGCCGCCGCTGTCGTGAAAAGCTTGCAACAACGCGGAATCATCGTCCAACTGCTCAGTGGTGATACCGTGGGGGTTGTCTCTAGGGTGTCTGATGAACTCGGCATTAAACAGTGGCAAGCGGCAGTATTACCCGATGAAAAGCTTGCACAGGTCTGCGCTTTGCAAGCACAAGGCGCCAAAGTGCTGATGGTCGGGGATGGAATTAATGACGTACCCGTACTCGCCCAAGCAGATCTCTCACTGGCACTGAACAACGCCTCCGAACTCGCCCGTACTACCGCTGATGCAATACTGTTGACCGGTGACCTAAGCCGTCTACTGATAGCGTTTGAACTGGCACAGAAAACCCGACGCATCATCTGGCAGAATCTGATCTGGTCTCTCGGTTACAATGTCACCGCCCTGCCCTTGGCGGCCATGGGGCTAATTGATCCCTGGATGGCAGCCATCGGCATGTCATCGAGTTCATTGATCGTGGTGAGTAATGCCATGCGACTCTCCCGTCTAGAACCCGACTCAGAAGCAACCACTCCATTGAGACGGTCTACCATCACGCTTCAGAGAGTATGAATTTATGACCAGCTTATATTTACTGATCCCTCTAGCCGTGATATTTGTTATTATTGCTGTCATCCTTTTTCTCTGGGCCGTCGACAATGGGCAATTTGATGACCTTGAAGGCCCGGCTCACAGCATTCTTTTTGATGATGAACCAACAACACAGAAAGCCATCAAACAAAAACAGGACTGATCATTTGAACAATAACGATCATCAACTCACAACTGCTCACGCAGGGGTATCGATTCCTAGATTGCCACAATAACCGACACACTAATGACTGGAACACTGCAGTACACAACCGCCGTTATTCTGGGCCTTCTGGGAGGCGCTCACTGTATCGGTATGTGCGGCGGTATTATGTCAGCCCTTAGCCTGTCAACGACTGAACACAAGCCCGCTGGTAGCCGTTTCACGTTACTACTGAGCTATAACGTGGGTCGCATTATTAGTTATGCCATTGCTGGCTTTTTGGTGGGTATCCTTGGCTGGTTTCTCGGCGGGTTCAACAGAGAGGCCGGCATAGCCATTCGCTGGCTTGCCGGTTTAATGCTGATCGTCATGGGACTTTACCTCTCTGGTTGGTGGCTGGGTCTAACGAGACTTGAACAGACCGGGCAGCGCCTCTGGCGACACATTCAACCCCATGCTGCCACCTTACTACCCATTACTACACCCTCTCGTGCGCTTCTGGTAGGCGCACTCTGGGGTTGGCTTCCGTGCGGATTGGTCTACAGTACCCTTATATGGGCAGCGTCCAGCGCCAATGCTTGGCATGCCTCCCTGCTCATGCTCTGTTTTGGACTGGGTACAGTACCCGTGCTGATGGCGACCGGTCTGTTGGCGGGGCAGCTAAAGAATCTACTCCAACACCGTGGTGTAAGGGCGGCGGCTGGCGTATTGGTCATGCTGTTTGGTCTCTGGACCATCCCAGGACCACACCAGCACTGGATTATGTCGACCCTCCAGATCACTGAGAAGCAACCGAGTCACTCGCAACACCACCGCGATTCAATAGATCCGTGAGTCTCTACCGTGTGATCTCCCTCTCCATACACGTTTCTCATCGCGGCTCTCAGTTGAATCCCAAGGACGGCTATTAATCCACAACCTCAGCACTCATTCAATGTAACCGAACTCGCTTCGGACTGATGTCTGTCGCGCATAATATTAAGCGAGGTCTGTCGATTCATCAGAAGGGTCTCGCCTAAAAAGGGGGAAATAGAAGGTTTTAAGGGATTTTTTCGTGAAAATAGCCTGATAAGCATTTTTTTTAAGCATTTTTTTAAACAATGAGAAATCAGCGACCTAGTGACGATATAAGGTTGTCACGCAAAGGTCTCGTATACTTTAAATCCGGTTTTAGACATATCAAGAGACCTCAGCATAACTCAACAAAACCGATCATATTCTGGTAAAATATCGGCATGCAAAAATCCTTCACAACACAGCCCAAACTTTTCGTCTCAGCCACTGACCTAAATCATCCAGTTCTTCATAGTCTTGATGATACGGAAGCGTTGTTGGACTGGTCAGATATTGAAAAGTTGCTCTCCTCAATCTACGCCTCTAAAACAGGTCGGCCCAGCTACCCTCTGCTGACTGTGTTTCGGGCCTTATTGCTTGGGACATGGTATCGCTTGTCCGATGTGCAGTTGGCTCAGTGCTTATAGAGAGACCGACTGTTTCGCAAGTTTTGTCACCTCGAACTGGGTGGAGACGTTCCCGAAGCCTCCACTTTGGGGCGGTTGCGAACAGCACTGTATGCGGATTCCGCTTACAGCTCTGAGCCGAGAGAAATTAGCAAAGCTAGGTATTGAAGACCAAGTTCAACGTAAGGGCTATAGAGGGAAGCCTTTATCGAAAGAAGAACGAACTCGCAACAAAGAAATAGCGGTAACACGGGCGGGCGGTGAGCGTCCTTTTGCCACCTATAAAAGACATTACGGGCTTGCCAGAACTCGGTTCATGGGTCTTGCCAAAAATGCGACGATTTATGGATTGGCCGCTATGGCAGCGAACCTTTGCAAAGGTAGTAAGTTTTTGGTGCTCTATGGTGTGCCAAAACCATATTCTGCAGGATAGGTGCGTCGAACACCGGTGAAAAGCACTAGAAACAGACATAAAACCGATTATTTGGCGTTAAATGCCCCAGCGAGTTTCGTAATGGGTGACAAAATAAGGAAAGTTTAATGAGGGCGGCTAAAATTGCTGGTTATGCTGAGGTCTCACTTTAACATTTTTTTAACTAAAATTTGTATTTATTGCGTAACATCAGTAAGTCACTCAATAGACACACTCTCCCAATTCCGTACATAGTAGGTCGTCATGACAACCCCAAAAGCCAAAAAAAGCACCGCAACCGCCAAAAAAACCACCTCATTTGAAGAAACCCTATGGGACAGCGCCAACAAGCTGCGTGGCTCGGTGGAATCCAGCGAATATAAGCATATTGTACTGAGCCTTATCTTCTTAAAATTTATCTCAGACAAATTTGAAGCACAGCGCCACAAACTTCAACGCGAAGGCATGGGCGACTATGTTGAAATGGTCGACTTTTACACCAAAGACAACGTTTTCTACTTACCCATCGAGGCACGCTGGGAAGAGCTACTAAAATACGCCAAACAAGACGACATCGCCCTAAAAATTGATACAGCCTTACACACCGTCGAAAAGAACAACAAATCTTTAGCGGGGGCATTGCCCGACAACTACTTCTCGCGCTTAGGCTTAGAAAGCAACAAACTGGCGGCGCTGCTCGATACCATCAACAACATCGATACCTATGTAACGAGTCAAGCAGGTGATGAACCACTTACTGAAAAAGCCAGAGTGCTCGCAGAAGAAGACCTAGTAGGCCGAGTATACGAATACTTTTTAGGTAAGTTTGCAGCCTCTGAAGGCAAAGGCGGTGGCGAATTCTATACCCCAAAATCGGTGGTCGCCTTGCTAGCCGAAATGCTAGAACCTTATAAAGGCAAAATCTACGACCCCTGTTGCGGTTCTGGCGGTATGTTTGTGCAATCGATCAAGTTTATCAACAGCCACAACGGCAACCAAAAAGACATCTCCATCTACGGCCAAGAATACACCAGCACCACCTACAAGCTGGCCAAAATGAACTTAGCCATTCGTGGCATCAGCGGCAACCTAGGCGAAGTCGCAGGGGATTCCTTTTTTAAAGATCAGCACCCCGATCTTAAAGCCGATTACATCTTAGCCAACCCACCGTTTAACCAAAAACAATGGCGCACCGAAAGTGAATTGGTCGACGACCCACGCTGGGCAGGGTACACCGCACCACCCACGGGTAACGCCAACTACGCCTGGATACTGCACATGTTATCCAAGCTATCAGAATCAGGCACCGCAGGCTTTGTACTCGCCAACGGCTCTATGAGCTCTAATGCCAGTGGTGAAGGCAAAATACGCCAAGAGATCATCGACAACGACCACGTAGATTGTATGATCGCCTTACCCGGCCAATTGTTTTACACCACCCAAATCCCTGTGTGTTTATGGTTTCTCACTAAAAATAAAGGCGAAGTGAAAAACAAGAGCGGAGCAATAGAGCGCCGTGAAAGAAAAGGCGAAACCTTATTCATCGACGCCCGCCAAATGGGCAGCATGATCAGCCGCACCCACAAAGAACTCACCAGCGATGACCTTGCCAAAATTGCAGGCAGCTATCACGCATGGCGTGGTGAAGCGCAAGACGGAAGCGGCACGCTAGCCAAATATGAAGATATAGCGGGCTACTGTAAATCAGCCACGCTAGCCGACCTAAAAGCCAACGACTATGTACTCACACCGGGGCGATATGTAGGCGCAGCCGAAATCGAAGACGACGGCATCCCCTTTGAAGACAAAATGACCGAACTCAGCCAAACCCTATATGCCCAAATGAAAGAAGCCAAAACACTCGACAGCGCCATTCGCCAAAACTTAGAGGTGCTAGGTTATGGCGAATAAAGCAGTGCAGAAAAAAGCTATGGCGAGTAAACCAGCTCAAGCCTTGGATTT
>JAGLCE010000043.1 GCA_023146365.1 Endozoicomonadaceae bacterium | reverse complement strand
TTTATAATCAGGCGAGACCCGACATGCTAATTCTTCAGATGTAACACATTTAGTTATTTTTTGTCATTTAGTTTCCATCCAAAAATAAAATGTTTGAAAATTGTTAATTATACAAACACTATTGACAATCATCGGAAGGCTCTTTGCATATAGGGTGTCGGGTCTACCCCGCTTCGGCAATAAATACTGATCACAAATGGGCTCAAGTCTCGTTTTGTGATAAATACAATCGACTGCCTAGTGTAGATTTCGATCTGTGTTCGCTCTCCGAAAACCTTTCTGAGCATGGTATTAATCGGCGTGTTTTGTATCAATAGGCAAAGTAGGATAAATAACTACTCGGATTTCATTTGCTAGTGCGACACATTGAAAATTGAAGGCCAGTGGGCGAAACTCACGGTCGACTAAAACCCAGTGTGAGCTCACTATGTCAAAAACATATACCCGACTGACCGAAGATGAACGATACCAAATTTATGAAGGCGTGACAGAAAAACTATCGCACCGTGAAATAGCTAGGTTAATCAACAAGCATCACAGCACAGTGTCGAAGGAAGTAAAACGTAATATTGGGTTACGAGATTATCGACCTAAGCAGGCGCAAGAAAAGTCCCAGCAACGGCTGCTGATTAAACCCCGATACATAAAACTGACGCCGGATGTGCAATCATTAATTACTAAAAATATTGGTAAGCAGCGGAGTCCAGAACAGGTACAGGATCGACTTCGAAGAGAAGGGCTTCCTATGGTTTGCGCAACCACTATTTACGGTTTTATCCAAAAAGATAAAATAACTGTGGGTGAACTTTACAAGCACATTCGCCATAAAAAAACCTATAAGAAACGTTCAGGTTCACCGGAGAAAAGAGGCCAAATTATAGGACGAGTCTCAATTGATGAGCGCCCACCCATTGTTGATGAGAATATTCGTATCGGTGACTGGGAGGCGGATACGGTTATTGGTAAAGGCCATAAAGGCGTATTAGTAACATTGGCCGATCGTGTTAGCAAAAAGACGCTTATTGCTCATGTTGTATCTAAATGCAGAGGTGGTCAAGGACGCTATTATAAAGCTGTTACAGGCCGAGAAAGAGCATCTCCACACGATTACGTTTGATAATGGAAAAGAGTTTGCTTACCACGCCAAGATACAAGAAGCACTGGGTTCAGATAACTATTTCGCACACCCTTATCATTCGTTGGAGCGTGGATTGAATGAAAATCATAATGGCTTGATACGCCAATATATTCCGAAAGGAATGGAGTTGGATAAGGTAGTAGACGAAGAGGTAAGCTTGATTAAAAATAAGCTCAACAACAGACCCAGAAAGTTGCTCAACTATAAAACACCTAATGAAGTATACGAAGCTATGCGTTTAGCTGCATAATTACACGGTGTCGCACTGATGGCTGAAATTCGCGAGGCTATGTACGGGACAAAAAATATAAAAGCTAGATTTGTCAAGGCACTCAGAGGTATGAATTGACGCCTATGCAGAGTAGTCTATGCGGTCTTTTATCCCCACATAGACGACCGTAAAAATGTCATCTCATTAGCCATGGAGCTTAAAGCTCATCTCTCTTGGCATCAAGCCCGAACTATATTTCTTGCCCAATTCATTCTCGGCCTGATACGCGGTCGCTCATGCAACCTTTATCGGGTTGCAGAAGAATTTCAAAGTAAGTCTCAAGCAGAATCAAGCTATCGCCGCATAAAACAATTTTTTTCTGGTTACACCTTCTGTTACGAGCAGCTGGGAAAACTGATAATTAGCGGGCTCAATCTCAATAGCTACACGTTCTGTATGGATAGGAGCAACTGGCAGTTTGGCAGTAAACACATTAATTATCTGGTGGTGTCTATTGCATGGCAAGGCACGTCTATTCCTATAGTTTGGACTTGTCTTGATAAGAGTGGTGGCAACTCAAATTCGGAAGAGCGCATTGACATCATGGAGAAAGTCCTAAAATTGATTCCGGTGTCTAAGATAGATGAGCTACTTGCTGACCGTGAGTTCATTGGTAAAAAGTGGTTCAAATGGCTGGATGGGCAGAGCATCATTTGTCGACTACGAATTAAGGAAAACATCATGGTTCAGGGTAACTGTGGTAAGGAGATTAAAGCAGACCAGCTGTTCTGGAATGTAAAGTTCAATCAGACAGTGACTTGGCATAGCAAACGTAAAGTATCAGGTGTTCGTTTATATATTGCCGCAAGACGCACAACAAAGGGGCTTTTGATGGTTGTGGCAACCAAAAATCCAAGCAAAATGATTGAGGACTACTAACTACTATAAGCGCTGGTCGATAGAAACTCTATTTGGGTGCCTAAAAAGTCGCAGTTTTGATCTTGAGTCTACTTATTATGACGGATCTAGACCGTATGGACAAGCTAATGGGCCTTCTTGCTTTGGCATTTACTGGGTGTTTGATGACTGGTTACTGGCATTATGGTGAAGCGAAACAGCTACCTTTGAATAAACATTTGCGTCCAGCCAAGTCTCTATTCAGACTAGGACTAGATATGCTTCGTAGAG
>JAGLCE010000042.1 GCA_023146365.1 Endozoicomonadaceae bacterium | reverse complement strand
AAACGACGACGAAATGTGGCTAGAGTGTCGTGGACAGGTGATTCTCAATCTTCTCAAACTGGATACTTCTGTTAAGGCAGGTATCAAGAACACACGAAAAAATTGTGGGTGGTTCGAAAACTACATGATGAAAGTGCTTGGATTGATCAAAATGTGATCATGGTTTTGCCCTGACCATGACCCGAGCCCGCAGTAACCACTAGATTACCGCAAACAATACGGTGATGAGGCGTCAGATGTCAGAGTTGATCGGGTTGATCTTTTCAGTACGGGCTAAAAGATAAGCAGAATCAAAATTTGGATATTTTAGAATACTAGGAACTAGTGAAGCATGAAATAATTCCAAAGAAATTGTATTAATTTCATCTACCGAAAATTCGTTAATAAACTTAAGTAAGTTGCCAAGCTTATTTAATAAATCAATCATATCTTCTTTAGAAAAATATCTATTTGTATGTATTACTTCCGTAAACTTAGTGTGTTTTTCGATAGTAAATGACCCTTTATAAGAATAGTTTTTTGCAAAAGACTGATGAATTCTGAATTTATTACTAAGTTTCTCAATAGAAAAACTATGGATGCCAATTTCAAAATCTGAGTTACTTATTAAAATTTCAAAAAGAAAGACATAATTTCCTTTTCGAAATAAAAATTCTTTTATTTTATCAATAAAATACTTATCTGGGAAAAAACAGTCGCTGGATTAATACAATAAGTGCAATCGAATAAATTTCATAGATGAGTCAGTCAGCTGCTGTACATTGCACAGCTCTCACACTAAGAAATAGAGGTCAGGAATGAGACCACAAACGAGACAATACAAGCAGCTGACTCAAGGTAAACGATATCAAATTCAGCGTAGAGTATCGGCCAGAAAATTCAGCAAAGCAGATAAGCGACACATTACAATCATAAAGAAAGGATTATCACTTGGGTGGTCTCCTGAAAAAATTAGTGGTCGAATGGCTATGTACGGGACAAAAAATATAAAGACTAGATCTGGCAAGGTATTCAGAGGTATTCAGAGGTATGAGATGACGCCTATACAGGATAGTCTATACGGTCTTTTATCCACACATAGACGACCGTAAAAGTACATGAAAGATGTTATCTCATTAGCCAATGAGCTTAAAGCTCATCTCTCTTGGCATCAAGCCCGGACTATATTTCTTGCCCAATTCATTCTCGGCCTGATACGCGGCCGCTCATGCAATCTTTATCGGATTGCAGAAGAATTTCAAAGTAAGTCTCAGGCAGAATCAAGCTATCGGCGTATAAAACGATTTTTTTCTGGTTACACCTTCTGCTACGAGCAGCTGGGAAAACTGATACTTATCTGGCTCAATCTCAATAGCTATACGCTCTGCATGGATAGGAGTAACTGGCAGTTTGGCAGTAAACACATTAATTATCTGGTGGTTTCTATTACATGGCAATGGGCGTCTATTCCTATAGTTTGGACTTGTCTTGATAAGAGTGGTGGCAATTCAAATTCGGAAGAACGAATTGCCATCATGGAGAAAGTCCTGAAATTGATTCCGGTGTCTAAGATAGATGAGCTACTTGCTGACCGTGAGTTCATTGGTCAAAAATGGTTCAAATGGCTGGATGACCAGGGCATCATCTGTCGACTACGAATCAAGGGCAACACCATTGTTCAGGGTAACTGTGGTAAGAACATTAAAGCAGAGCAGCTCTTCTGGAATGTAAAGCTCAATCAGACAGCGACCTGGCATAGCAAACGTAAAGTATCTGGTGTTCGTTTATATATTGCCGCAAGACGCACAATAAAGGGGCTTTTGATTGTTGTGGCAACCCAAAAGCCAAGCACTATGATTGAGGACTACTATAAGCGCTGGTCGATAGAAACTTTATTTGGATGCTTAAAAAGTCGCGGCTTTGATCTTGAGTCTACTCATATGACGGATCTAGATCGCATGGACAAGCTAATGGGGCTTCTTGCTTTGGCATTTACTGGGTGTTTGATGACTGGTCACTGGCATTATGGTGAAGCAAAACAGCTACCTTTAAATAAACATTTGCGGCCAGCCAAAGCTCTATTCAGACTAGGACTAGATATGCTTCGTAGAGTGTTGAAAAATGGATGTTCAAAAAATGATCAGATAGACTTCCAAGCTCTGCTTCAAGTTTTGTCCCGTACATAGGTGAATCCCTTAATCATTTTCCAGTTCTTCTGCGCTGACTCCAACCGCTTGAAGACCATCGCCAAGGTCGTACCCTAGATCCGCAGTTTGCGGGTACGCTTGGTCCGTAAGCGAACCGTAGCGAAGGTTGACTCAATCGGATTAGTGGTCCGAATATGCACCCAGTGCTCCGCTGGAAAGTCGTAGAAAGCCAGCATATCTTCCCGATCTTTAGTCAGACAGCCCATAGCCTTGGGGTACTTAGTGCTAAACCGTACCAACGCACGCTCAAAAGCTGCATGCGCCTCTTTGCGTGTCGGTGCCATCCAGATGTCGTGTAGTGCATCCTTTACTTTCGTCCTCTCTATCTTTCTCCCATACACCAGAAATCACCATATCTCGTAAGGTTATCGTGGGTGTCGAGAATCGTGATGTGCATGAACATGATTCAAAAACGCTAAAAACGGTACTGGCATCGGCAGATGAAAATAGGAAAATACCGGTATTAACAGCAGTTGTTGATCAAGGCTATAGAGGGGTTGTAAGTGGAATCTCTATAGAATCAGCATCAGAATCAGCATCAGCATCAGCATCAGCATCAGCATCAGCATTAACATCACAATAATTCTGCAGAAAATAGCTAGAAGCAAGAGTCTCATCACTTCCTCTGCGGGAGCTATAGGGTGGGGGTGGGAGGTCATCAAACTCATCATTTCCTCTACGACTTGAAATATTATAAACAACGTTCATATTGTTTTGTCTTTCTGACGTAGGCGCACAATGTATGCATTGTTGGCACATACCTGCAGGATATACCAGTAGGTCTGTGCCACGGTTACCACGTTTATACCCACGGCAATAGCACCAACCAACCAGTGAAATAACAGAACCTACAATAACAGTAATCAGAGCAACATTTGTTAGTGTTATAGGTGATGTTATAGATGATGTTATAGTTTGTATTTCTGTCTTTGTTACCATAGTCGACCCATTCCCCTTGATCATTTCTGTCGTTGTTACACTCACTGGATCTGGTATTTTTATTACTCTACCTATATCCAACATTGTCGTATTCCACTTAGTAATTTCATTGATGTAAGAGCCAACAACCGGTTGATTCAGCGTGCAATTATCATTTACAAATCCAGCACGATGATATCGCAAGTTATGGCAACTAGTGGATCTATTATGACCACCGGAAAAGGCTATTTCATGCGTGCTTTTATGTGACACAAAAGTAGAGTTGACAATTATATTGTGCTCTATATAGAAAGGCACTGATCGTCCTATTTCAACATTGACTGATGACCTTTTATTAAGTGCCTCAAGTCTAGTGCCACTGACAATATTACTGATACTGCTACTACTACCTTTCAAAGAGGCCCCTCCTATCCCGACACCAGCATATGAATCAGTCCCTTTCAATTCGATATGACTATTAAGAGCCATGTTACCATTACTATATGTACCTGTTACTATTCCTGCACCAATAGCAGCGTATACACCACCTTTCAGCCCCACGAGATGACAGCTAATCGCCAAGTTTGCGTTGCTCGTAGTGCCTAGTTTCAATTCTGCTGCCCCGATACCCATAAATGAGTGGATGTTAAGTAGTTTGATTTCACACTCTATCGCGATGACCTTATTGCTCTGAGATGAGCCAACCAGCAATGCCGACCCAAAAGAGACAAATGAATATTGGCCAGCTATGTTTAGAATACTCTTAATCGCAGTGATGTTTTCACTACGGCTCTCATCATGCATATCAATGATACTACCGATATATGATGCTTTATCTCTGTGACTGATAGCTCTATTCTCTGCATATGTATTGATTCTAGACTCTATAATTCTGTTACCATTAGCCGATGAATGCTCCATCATTTTTAGCGCCAAAAAACCGAAACTTGCATAACTTCCCCATAGATTAATAGTGCTTTTTAGCACGCTACAACCTTCCAACCGCGCCATGCCACTTAGTGTTCCGGCAATCAGAGCAACTCTTATATCTGCCTGTGTTGTATTCAGCACATAATTCTCTACCCGGATGTTTTGTATCAAAGCACTCTCATTTACAAAATGAGCAACTAATGGAAGATCGGATGCATCAGTGCTATTTGAGTTATTAAATAGAATGTTTCCTATTATTCCATGTCCCGTCAAGGTTTCTATTAGGCATCCGCTTTGATTTGAAATACTATGCCCTTGCCCATCTAAGGAACCTACAAAATATTTTATTACCGGATAGCTATGCTCATTGTCAACAAGATCTTGAGTGATAATATAATGTCCGTCTAACCGATAATCCTTATGCTGACCAATTTTTTTGAACGTCTTAAAGTCATCAATTTCTATTATGTTGTCAATCGCTTTTGCTTTACAACCGGGGATGTTAACGAATACATAGAAAACTGAAGCTATTTTTATTGCAGAGATAAGGTGAGACGCAGGAGGATAATAGATACTGGCCACAACGGAGCATATATCCATCAAGGTAGGGTTCCAGTCAGCCCCTTGAAATGGATCCTCAGTGAAGGGAGCGAACATAGTGCGAAAATAAGCTGGCACAAAATTATTATAGAGTTTACTTTTAAATGAGATTTTTTGTGTGTTTTCAGTGTTGTATTTAACATCACATATATCGTTGTAGAAGGGACAACTAATAGTGTGTGATTCAGCTAGATAAGCCTTCCTAGGGTCATTCAGGCTAACTGTTCTATGGCATTGGACGCAGTGGATATCATTATCCGCACAAGTGAAGAATCCATCACCAGATAAGCATAAAATAGCTTCTGGCTGTATTATTTTCGACAGTTTGATTGTACCAAACGAAGCCCATCTGCCAGAGATGTCATTTGATAAATCACAACACGTCTTGCTGGTGCTACTGATGGCTGAGCAAGCAGAATGGGTATAGTTTGTTGAGTTCACGTAGAAAATACCCCACTGAATTGTCATATGGGTTAGATGGTTAGCGTCTGTTGGACATCTATAAACTCTAAAGATTCAATTTAAATACTATGAGAGCGCAGCTAAAGTCGCAGGTTATGCTGAGGACTCTGTTTGTTTTTGTCTGGATTACGTTGAAGCCACATGTGAGGGTTGACTCAATCGGATTAGTGGTCCGAATATGCACCCAGTGCTCCGCTGGAAAGTCGTAGAAAGCCAGCATCTCTTCCCGATCTTTAGCCAGACAGCCCATAGCCTTGGGGTACTTAGTGCTAAACCGTACCAACGCACGCTCAAAAGCTGCATGCGCCTCTTTGCGTGTCGGAAGTCTCCGGTGGAGATTCCTTTCAGGTACAGCCATGGTAATAGCTCTTCAACACTGCGCACCCGCTTAACATAAGGAGGCAGAAGGTTGCTGTTGGATCTGATTCCAGATCCGCTACGATCGCGCACCTTCGGTACTTTAACCTCAACATTCCCGATGCTCGTCTGCACAGTTCGCTCGGGCAAATGACTGTTGCGAACCACGGCCTGCCGACCATCAGATAGTCGCACGTCAGCATGCTGATTGAGTAACGTCTGCAACTCGGCCTCTCGACTGCCTGGGCGATCAACCGACGTGCACCGGATCTGAGTCATTCGGAAAGCGGATCGGCGGTACTATTCTCTGGCTGGGAAAGAGCTGTCAGGGTAAACTTCGACATGGCGTATCACCTTCTGTTGGTTGTTGATCTGCCGAGATCAATTAACAGGATACACCATCCTCCCTATCTTTCTCCCATACACCAGAAATCACCATATCACATCAACTTTACCAGTAAGCTGAAAAATTTGAACCTGGGTCAGGCCATCGGTGAAGTTGACCCGGATGAATACAAGCGGCTACCAATTAGCAAGACCATTGAGGAGCATTTGGATAAAGAGATGCGTCTGCGTCCTCAGGGTATCAAAGTTCTCAGCCTGTTTTTCATCGACAAGGTGGCCAATTACCGCTGGTACGACAAGGATGGCAATCCGCAAAAGGGTAAAGTACACCTTGTTAATTCATAGAAACTAGCTCTTTCAGTTGATCATCAGAAAATTCAGTTAACCATTTCTCACCACTGGCTACGGTTAAATTGGCTAAATCTTTTTTCTGATTGAGCATGTCGTTTATTTTTTCCTCAAAGGTATTTTCAGTTAGCAACCGATAAACCATGACATTTTTATTCTGTCCAATACGATAAGCACGATCGGTTGCTTGTGCTTCAACTGCAGGATTCCACCATAAATCATAATGAATCACATGATTGGCTGCAGTTAAATTAAGTCCAGTACCACCTGCTTTTAAGGAGATAATTAAGGTTTTCATTTGTGTATCATTCTGGAAACTATCGACTAAAGCATCTCGTTTTTTAACTGATAATCCACCATGTAAAAATGGCACTGTATGTTTGAACTGATTGGTTAACACCTCTGTAAGTAAATTCCCCATTTGCGTGTATTGGGTAAATATCAGTGTTTTTTCAGATTGCTCATCAATATTTGTTAACAGCTCCATGAGTACTTGTAGCTTACCTGACTCTCTAGGAAGCGCCTGACTATTTTTGAGATATTGTGCGGGGTGATTGCATATTTGTTTGAGCGCATTAATGAGTTTGAAAATGAGCCCTTTTCTTTCAATGCCTTCGCTACTTTCTATTTTCTGCAACGTCAGATTAACCACTTCTTGATATAACGCAGTTTGTTTAGAGCTTAATGAACATATTTGATCGGTTTCTATTTTATCTGGTAGATCTTGAATAATCGTCTTATCGCTTTTGAGTCGTCTAAGCATAAATGGACGAGTAATACGCTGAAATGTCTCTAAACATTGTTGGTCGCGTTCTTTTTCTATGGGGTTGGCAAACCGATTTTTAAATTCTTTAGCAGTCCCCAAATAATGTTTATTGGTAAAATCAAAAATGCTCCAATATTCCAAAAGGCGGTTTTCAACAGGTGTACCACTCATGGCAATATAATGACTTGCTTTAATACCCTTAATGCTTTTAGTTTGCTCTGATTGAGGGTTTTTAATGTGCTGTGCTTCATCAATGACCATAATAAACCACTCAAGCTTATTAAGCTTCGCCTTATCTCGTCTGGCTAAGCCATAGGAGGTAATCAAAATGTCATAGTGTTCTTTGTCCAAGGACCGTGTCTGACCATGATAAATGCTCACATCTAGCGTTGGCGCAAAACGTTCAATTTCTTTACGCCAGTTACTCAAAAGAGTGGTAGGTGCAACAATAAGTACTTTTTCAGTTTCTAGTTTTTTTAGATTTTTGAAGTGCAAGAGTGCGGCAATCACTTGTAAGGTTTTACCCAATCCCATGTCATCAGCAATCAAACTACCAAAACCTAAATCTGTATTTTGCACCATCCAACTAAAACCGCTTTCTTGATAAGGTCTAAGTGTTGCTTTCAAGTTGTCTGGAATGGATACTGGTTGGTAATTTGATAAATTTTTCAGTGCTTTTTGTAAATCTTCGTTAAGTTGCACTTTCGCTTTTTGGTACTCACCTCCAAGAGCCGCTTGCAATAATTGTGCATTGGATAAATGGTCAGGCAGTTTATCGAGTTGTTTGAGTAGATTTTTTAGCTCTTGATCATCAAGTAACACATATTGATCTAACATGCGTACAATACCCGAAGATTGTTGGAGCATTTGTTTGAATTGTTGAACATCGACGCTCTTATCACCAATGGCAATTTTCCAGTCAAATTTAAGTAGTTGATCCAATTTTAAAAAGACTTCACTATCGCTGGTTAAATCTTCTTCACTGGATAAATCTAGACGGAGTTGAGGTCTTGCGAGTTTCTGTAAAGATTTTGGCAGAATAATACGAACACCGAGCATTCTAAGCACTGGCAAAATGTGCATTAAAATGGGTGTGAAATCATTATAGTGAAATTGTACTGTGGCTTGTTTAGGATCATCAATCAATGCTTCAATTTCTGGCAAATACTCACACAGCAAAGCCAAATCAGCTAAAACATGTAATTTTTCTTGTTGCCTGTCTTTGGCGGCAAATAACTGCTCTAGAGAGAGTTGTGTATTATTTTCCTCGGATAAAGACACTTGTATATCTAATGAAAAATACTCATCAAGCTCTTCAACCAATAAATGAATTTGATGAGGGTTGTTACCCAAAAATAGACGACTTAACCATAAATGAATGGTACGTGGCACTTCTTGAATTTCAAAATCATCAAACTGTTGTGGGTGTGCATTAAAAAATAAATCAATGATGAGATCAGGAGAGTATTTAACAATGCTGTTGTGTTGCCAGTTTTGTAGGTGTGCATTGAATAGCAAAGAGCAAGCGGCAAACGTCTGGCTGTCTTTTTCAATCAGTTTTTGTTGTTTCTGAAAGTGAATTAAATCTGGTGGGCACAGTGTACAAATGTTTTTAAATTGCTGATTAACCTGTACATCAAATAAGGCAGGGCTCCAGCTAACCATAAATTCAGACTGCTTGTTCTGCATAATTTGTGGTACAAAAGCTGAACAGCTTATTAACTTAATAATAAATTGATTCAATAAGTGCCAAAAACGTATCGACTCGCAAAATTGATTAAGACGTTGTGTAGGCAGATCTGCTAACATTTTAACTAAAGCATATTCTGGCAACTGATCTTTATTAAGCACCGCACTCTTTTGATTATATAAATGATCACAATGCAGCGTATCTCCAATAACAGCATATAAATTTGACCATGATTCTACGTCACTCCAATTTTTAACAAACAGTTCTTCGTTTGACTCTTGAATACTTTTATCATGAAGTACCCGAATCGCTTGTCGTTTCCAATGTCGATAAGCCGTAAACAAGATTTTCTTAAAGTCTTTGTCATAAAATATTGGCTCAGGTTTTAGAATGGTTTGTAGTTTATCTTCTAAATCTGTCACCAACGATAAATCAACTATGCTCCATGATTCTTGATTTAACGGACTGCTAGAAAAGCTATTGTCACTGGTTTTACTGAACTGAGCTTCGATACAGACGATATCTTGTACAGCTTCAACTTGTCCTAGGCCAGATTTTTGTAACTGTTTGAGCAAGTCAAAATCATGCAATTCAAACACTAAAAAAGGATCACGATCGATTTTATTAGCAATTAAATAAATGGCTGCTGCTAAATGCTTGCAAGGAAGCGCCCAATCTGGACAACTGCATTCTGCATCCAAGTCTTCCCAACTCTGTGGAAAAATACGTATATCCAAAGATAATAGTTTTTCTAATAAGGACTCGGGCAGTTCACGATTAATTAAACGTGAAAGAATTGCTGGAGAGGCATGAATGGCTTCTAATATTTCGTTTTTTTCTTTTTTAGAAAATCTTTTCTGGCTAATCTGAATTTCATAAGGACGGCGTCTTGACCCTTCTACTTTTGCCGTGACGTCAGCACCTTGAATCTCAACACCGTGCACAGCACCTTTGTTGGCATAGGTTTTGCCACGCGGAAGACGGTTGCTATAGTCAATGCCGTTAAATGCTTCAAGCCATTTTTTCCCCCACCATGTTTTTCCATATTGCCCCATAATAACCTCATAACTCAACTAAATTTCCCATCTATTCTACATTTTAATAACATAGAAAATATAGAGTACTAAAAATCACAAACCCAGCAATCCATAAAACTTGTGATGAAATAATCCAAATAATGTAATGCTCTGGGAGATATTGTCAAATGTGGTGTATGGGCATCAGGCGGCGTTCCGATCTGATTGACTCGTTACCTGCTCTCCATCCTTGAACTCAACGTTATTGACGACAAGGGCCAGCAGGGTGAATCCCTTAATCCTTTTCCAGTTCTTCTGCGCTGACTCCAACAGCTTGAAAACCATCGCCAAGGTCGTACTCCTGGATCCGCAGCCGCAGTTACGGGTACGCTTGGTCCGTAAGCGAACCGTAGCGAAGGTTGACTCAATCGCTGGTGCCGAGTGGCCGGATACGTCTTGGTTATCGCCTTCCAGAATTCCAGCGCACCATCTCCAATCGCAAGCTTCGGAGACGTTTCAAGACCTCGTTCACGTAAGCCAACCAGTCGCTCTTCCCAGCTCGCAGTTGACTC
>JAGLCE010000041.1 GCA_023146365.1 Endozoicomonadaceae bacterium | reverse complement strand
TGATCACCCAGCAGTGATGCTAATGCATCATTGCGCATAATGCAGGAGTTGGCCAACGGGCTACTCCTGCATAATTACCAATACTGCAAAAAAAAACACTTGACGAGTTAAAGGTATCGCCGGTACTATTTATCTGGTTGTGAAAGTTCACACTTTCAAACAATTATTACTGCAGAAACAAATGAAATTATCTGAAATAGCTCTTATTCGAGCAGGGCACGCATTTAGAAAAAAGCTCACCGACGCTCCCGAGCAAGACGCTCGCGTGATCCAACTTAAAGATTTCTCCTCTATCTAATAGAGAAATCAAATGGGGTTCAATGGTTAGAACCGCACCCGTATCTCAAAGCCAAGAATGGGTTGTTAAAAATGACTTGCTACTCGTTTCTCGAGGCATCAAAAATACCGCTTATTTTATAAACGAGCAGCCTCCAGTACCGACACTTGCCGCACAATATTTTTTCCACATAAGCATCTCTCCGCATTTTTCACACCAAGTTATGCCTGAATTTATTGCATGGCAGATTAATCAAAAAAGAATTCAAGACTACTTCAGAAAGAACTCTGAAGGGTCAACAACAAAATCTATACGCCGAGAAGTTGTTGAAAACATTGAAGTTATAACCCCCTCTATAAGCGAGCAATTCAGCTTAATAGCCCTACAAAATAACATTTCACTACAGCAGGAAAAGTGCCTACAACTCATCGAAAACAGTAAGGCACTCATGAATAAAATTGCTGCCGACCTGCTGAAATAAACAAAACCACTAGAACGTTAACGAAATAGATAAAACAGGATCAACCCAATATGAGCACAGAACAACACAACCCCATCACCCAAGACGAAGTCAACAAAGCCGTATGGGCTGCCTGCGATACATTTCGCGGCGTTATAAGCTCCGACACCTACAAAGATTTCGTACTCACCATGCTGTTCTTAAAATACATCTCCGATGTATACCAAGATGAATACGATCAACTCGTTAAGCAACACGGCGACAACCCAGCCCTCATTACCGCAATGATGGCTAAGCAGCGTTTTGTATTACTCGAAGGCGCAAGCTTTTGGGCTTTATACGAAGCGCGCCACACCGCAGGTAACGGCCAGCGTATCGACCAAGCCCTACATGCTATTGAAGAAGCCAACGGCACCAAGCTAAAAAATGTCTTCAAGGACATCAGTTTCAACACCGATAAGCTAGGGCCTGAAAAACAAAAAAACGACTTACTGCGCCACCTTTTAGAAGACTTCGGCAAAGACATCATGAACCTACGCCCCAGTCGCGTAGGTAGCCTCGACATTATCGGTAATGCCTACGAATACCTTATCAAACATTTTGCTGCAGGCAGTGGTAAAACCGCAGGGGAATTTTATACACCACCAGAAGTCTCCGACTTACTTTCCATTATTCTTGATCCTCAAGAAGGTGATGGAATTTGTGACCCTGCCTGTGGGTCAGGCTCATTGTTAATGAAGTGTGGCCGCCAGATTCGCAACCAATTTGAGGGTTCAAAAAAATATGCATTGTTCGGGCAAGAAGCTATTGGCTCTACCTGGGCACTGGCGAAAATGAACATGTTTCTACACGGTGAAGACAACCACCGCATTGAGTGGGGCGACACCATTCGTAACCCGCAGCTTAAAGAAAAAGACGGTAACAGCTTATTGCACTTTGATGTGGTAACCGCCAACCCGCCGTTTAGTTTAGATAAATGGGGGCATGAAGATGCCGCTAACGACCCTTATGGCCGTTTTCGCCGTGGCGTGCCACCCAAAACAAAAGGTGATTACGCCTTTATTTCGCACATGATCGAAACCTTAAAGCCAACAACAGGGCGAATGGGTGTTGTTGTGCCGCACGGGGTTTTATTTCGAGCGTCATCAGAAGGTAAAATTCGTAAGCAATTGATTGAAGAAAACTTGCTAGATACCGTGATTGGCCTGCCTGAAAAACTCTTTTTTGGTACCGGCATTCCTGCGGCTATTTTGTTATTTAAAAAACAAAAAACAGATAATAAAGTATTATTTATTGATGCTAGCCGCGAGTTTAAATCGGGTAAAAACCAAAACCTACTCACCGAAGATAATATTCAAAAAATACTCGACACCTACAAAGCGCGTGAAACGACCGACAAATACTCATACCTCGCCACCTTTGAAGAAATTGCCGAAAACGACTTCAACCTGAACATTCCGCGCTACGTCGATACCTTCGAAGAAGAAGCCGAGATCGACCTCGTTGCAGTGCGCACCGAACGCCTCAAACTTAAAGATGAATTAGCTACCCTAGAAGTTGAAATGCAGGGCTTTTTGCAGGAACTAGGGTATGAATAACCCAATAGAGCAATCAACACAAACCTTTGAGCAACTCAAACAAACAGATGCTCAAGGCCATGAGTTTTGGTCGGCCAGAGATCTCGCCAAAGCACTCGATTACAAAGATTTTCGTAATTTTGTAAAAGTCGTCAACAAAGCCAAAGAAGCCTGCCAAGCCAGTGGCTATCAGCTTTCCGATCATGTCGTTGAGGTCAACGACATGATTAAAACAGGCAAAGGTGCTAGCCGTGAACTCCCCAGCTATACCTTATCCCGTTACGCCTGTTACCTAATCGTACAAAACGGCGACCCCAGCAAACCCATTATTGCCGCAGGCCAAACCTATTTTGCTATACAAGCCCGCCGACAAGAGCTACAAAACGACAGCGATTTTGGCCAGCTTAAAGAAGATGAAAAGCGTTTATTTTTACGCAACGAACTAAAAACACACAACAAACAACTCGTTGAAGCCGCAGCACAAGCAGGCGTAGCAACTCATTTCGATTTTGCTATTTTTCAAAACCATGGCTACAAAGGCCTCTACGGTGGGCTAGATGCCAAAGCTATTCACAAGAAAAAAGAATTAAAAAAATCACAAAAAATACTCGACCACATGGGCAGCACCGAATTAGCCGCCAATTTGTTTCGCGCCACACAAGCAGAAGAAAAACTTAAACGCGATCAACAAACCCTAGAGCAACCTATGGGCAAACAGCAAGCCAATCAAATACACCATAAGGTAGGTAGCACCGTACGCGAAGCTATTGAATCTATCGGTGGCACCATGCCAGAAGCACTGCCTACGCCTGAGAAAAGCGTGGCGACTCTTGGTAAAGAGAAGACTAAGTTAGAGGTTAAAGATGAATAACCCCGCCCTACCACAGCCTGCTCGATGTAATATCCAGCACGCAAAGGCAAACCGTTAGCGCCATTAATGCAGGCCTAGTAACCACCTATTGGCAAATAGGCCAGCACATTGTTGAATACGAACAGCAAGGCCAAACACAGGCAGAATACGGCAAGCAGCTGCTCGCCAACCTCAGTACAGATTTAAAACTCAAGCACGGCAAAGGGTTTAGCCTTTCTAATCTAAAGCGTTTTCGCCAGTTTTACCTCGCCTATCCAATTGGTGCGACAGTGTCGCACCAATTGAGTTGGTCGCATCATGTAGAGTTATTAAAAATAAGCAGCGATACCGAGCGCAGCTTCTACACACACCAATGTATCGATGCCAACTGGAGTATTCGAGAGCTAAAACGCCAGAAAGACATAATTTCCGCAAGCCAAACTAGAGGCCAAGAAAGATGATTGATTTAGTAGAAATGCGCAGTGAGCGCTTGAACCTGAAAGATGAATTGAGTGTGTTAGCGGTTGAGATGGCTGGTTACTTAACAGAGCTAGGTTATTAAGAAGCATTATGGAACAGCAGCAAATTCAAACACTCACAGCAACCTTTGAAGGCCATGCTCAGCACACAGAAGCGGGCATTGAATTCTGGTTGGCACGTGATTTACAGCACCTGCTTGGATATGGTAAATGGGATAACTTTTTGAGCGTTATTTCAAAAGCAAAAACAGCCTGTGAAATCAGCGGACATAGTGTCTCGGACCATTTTGCCGACGTCGGGAAAATGGTCGAACTTGGCTCAGGCAGCAAGCGTGAAATAGACGATGTTATGCTCACTCGCTATTCCTGTTATTTAATTGCCCAAAATGGTGATCCTAGAAAGCAACAAATTGCCTTTGCACAAACCTATTTTGCCATGCAAACCCGCAAAGCCGAGTTGATAGAGCAGCGCTTATTAGAATCTGAAAGGATCGAAGCACGTAGAAAGTTATCAGGTACAGAAAAAGAACTATCCAATGTTATTTTTGAACAAACAGGCGGCAACCAAAATTTTGCATTAATTCGCAGTAAAGGAGATACCGCTTTATTTGGTCGTAATACCAAGGCTATGAAAGACAAATGGCAAGTGCCAGAAGCTCGCCCACTGGCTGATTTTGCGCCCACCATTATTTTAAAAGCGAAAGACTTTGCGACCGAGATCACTATTCACAATGCACGCACAAAAAAAATGACACAAGAGTAGCAGATATCTAACGAGCACATCACCAACAATCAAGCGGTTCGCAAAACACTGCTAGACCGAGGCATTCAACCCGAAAATATACCGCCATCCGAAGATGTAAAGAAGGTAGAACGCAGATTAGCCAGCGCTGAAAAAAAAGCACTCAAAAAGCCTAACACGTTAGAAAAAGGAGAAGCTAATGATTAATTTATGGCTTAATAAAATACTCATGCTAGTAGCCCATAAACTTAAAACAGAGATGAAAGGTTTTTTGAAGGAGGTGGGTTATGGTGCCTAGTGGATGGAGCCAAAAAATCATAGAAGAAATAGCAAGAGTCACCTCAGGTGGGACTCCAAGTCGGAAAAAAGAAACATTCTGGGGCGGCGACGTACCTTGGATTACGACAACGGAAGTACAAAACTGTAAATTATACCCAACAGATGTTAGGGAGTTTATTAGCGACAAAGGTTTAAATAAGTCATCAGCAAAATTGGTTCCTAAAGGGACTGTGCTTTTAGCAATGATTGGACAAGGGAAGACTAGAGGTCAGGTTGCCCTGCTTGAATTTGAAGCTAGCACCAATCAAAATTGTGCAGCTATTATATTCAATCACAATCAAGACCCACATTATTATTTCAACTACCTGATAAGTCAGTATAAAAACATCAGAAATCTGAGTAATACAGCGGGACAAAGCAACTTAAGTGGAGGACTGGTTAAATCTATCAAGGTACCCGTTCCCCCACTACCAGAACAACAAAAAATCGCCAAAATCCTATCCACATGGGATAAAGCCATTAGCACCACCGAGCGCCTGATAGAAAACAGCAAGCAGCAGAAAAAAGCCCTCATGCAACAACTGCTCACCGGCAAGAAACGCTTGCTTGATGATTCAGGTAAGGTGTTTGAGGGGGAGTGGGAGGAGTTAACTGTTGGTAACCTCGGTACAATTTATTCAGGAGGTACTCCAAGCACATCAAATAAAGGATATTGGGATGGTGATATTGATTGGATTACACCTACAGATATCACAAAACAGAACAGTGTTTATATTAAAACTAGCGTAAGAAAAATTTCATCAGAAGGTCTAAAAAATAGCTCAGCGAAGCTTGTACCGAAAGGCTCTTTGCTGTGATATGTACTCGTGCCACTATTGGTGAAATGGCTGTAACTGCCCATGAAATGTGTACGAACCAAGGTTTTAAAAATGTTATTCATAACAAGAATACAAATATTGAATTCGTTTATTATCTACTGACATGTCAAAAGCATAAATTAATAAATAAGGCGAGCGGTTCAACATTTTTAGAGTTATCAAAAAGTGCTTTTGAAAGTATAAAATTTAGCATACCTATCTTAGATGAACAAAATAAAATCGCAGAAGTTCTAACTAATTCTGACAAGGAAATTGAAACCCTAGAAAAGCAACTAACCGACCTAAAACAAGAGAAAAAAGCATTAATGCAGCAACTCTTAACCGGCAAGCGAAGAGTAAAAATAGACGATAAGGATATCGCATAATGGCCAGCCAACCCGCCGCCTTAAGCCCGCAATTACTCAACGGTATATGCGAGCTATTAAGCCAGAGCCGCCTGCAACTTGTTACCACGGTTAATACTGCGATGGTGTAAGCCTATTGACAAATAGGCTGTTTGATTGTGCAAGATGAACAGCAAGGCGAGGCACGCGCCGCCTATGGTAAACAAGTGCTCAAACAGCTATCACAGGTACTTACACAAGAGTTTGGTAAGGGGTTTGATACATCGAACTTGCGTAATATGCGTTTGTTTTTCTTGGCGTTTCCAAAGTGTGACGCAGTGCGTCACGAATTGAGCTGGACACACTACCGCAGCCTGTCTCGCATAGAAGCCCTTAAAGCTAGGCAGTGGTATATGCAAGAGGCCATCGAACAAGGCTGGTCGGCGCGAGCGTTAGAGCGGCAAATTGCCGCACTGTATTATGAGCGCTTACTCAGCAGTAATAATAAGCAGCCAGTGATCGATGAGGCCAGTGAAAAAACCACGGCGTTAGCCGCATCACCCAAAGACTATTTACGCGACCCATACCTGTTTGAGTTTTTAGGCCTACCCACACAATGCGCACTTGAAAGTGAGGTAGAACAGGCGCTGATTAACAACCTGCAAGATTTTTTATTAGAGCTAGGCTCAGGGTTCGCCTTTGTTGAGCGCCAGCAGCGCATTAGCACCGAAGATCAAGATTTTTATATCGATCTGGTATTCTATAATTTTAAACTGAAGTGTTTTTTATTAATCGATTTAAAAGTGGGCAAACTGAATCATCAAGACGTAGGGCAAATGGACACTTACGTGCGCATGTATGACCAACTTAAAAAGCAAACGGATGACAACCCCACCATCGGCTTAATTTTGTGCAGCCAAAAAAGTGAGGCGGTCGCAAAGTATTCTGTATTGGCTGATGAGAAACAATTATTTGCCTCAAAGTACACCAGTATTTTACCCACCGAAAGCGAGTTGCAAGCCGAGCTAGAGCGTGAATACCAGTTATTAATGAAGAACCCGCCATGCTGATAATCAATTGCACCAAAGCCGCCGTCGATTTTTTTACCGTAAGCCGAAAAGCTAAGAAGGTAACCGTTGTTGAAGCTGCGCCCCAACAAACTTTAACGCAAAGTATGGCAGAGCAGGCAGAGTTTCAAAACGCGCAATGGCAGTGGTTAGTGCATGCCATAAAAGTGGGTGGCAAGCATGTACTCATCACTATGGATTGCCAAAGCCGTTTTAGCATCACGTTAACAGGCATAAAAAAAGGCGATCACGCCGAATTTTTAAATGCGCTTGAGCACCACCTGATTGTGCACATTTATGAAATAATGACCAATGCGGAAGTTAGCGAACAAGCCGTTGAAGCTAGCGTAGCTAATTATCAAAAACAGCACAGCAACCATACTTTTTATCAGCGAAGTGACCTCAGTACACAAGCGCATATTAATGATGTGGCGTGGCATTTTCGCCGTGCAAGCGATAAGCAAGGCCATGTGCTCACAGGCGTTGATTTAATTGAACAAGATGTTTTTATTAACCAGCTGATTAGAAAACGCGGAAAAATCAAAAATTATTTTTTCCCTTACCGTGAGTTTTTGCGCCTGTGGCTAGTACGATTTAGTGGGCACACCGTAAACGAAGCCGATATTCGCATAGCACAACTACAAGCCAAAGAGCCAGCAGAGTTTGCAGAGCAACACCCTGAATTAATAGCTTCACATTCGTTGCCGCCAACAGTTTCCACAAAAAACACAGCCAGCAATACAGCGACACCACCGAGTAACAAAAATAATAACGTCATTGTGCTTGACGATTACAGGAAGTAACCATGAAACAAACAACCGCCAACTTCTGCGAAGAATTCAGCGCCAAAATACCCGCACTCACCCTATTAAGCAACTTAGGCTACACCTTCATTCCCCCTGCTGAATGCGAAGCCCTGCGCGGTAATGCTTTAGCTGCCGACAATAAAAGCACCCATCAGGTAATGCTATTAACCGTAATGCGCGCATTTTTAGCCAAGCAAACTTTCCCCTTTGCAGGCAAACAGCATAGTTTGTCGGAAGCGGCTATTGATAAAATAATGCACGAGCTAACGCCTGCCATGAACTTAGGGCTAAAAGCGGCGAACGAAAAACTCTATAACGCGATGATCTACGGCATTAGTGTTACCGAATTTGTTGGCGGTAAAAAAGCCTCACCTACAATTCAGATCATCGATTGGCACAAGCTTGATAACAACGCATTTCATTTTACCGAAGAGCTAGTGGTGAAAAATGCCGAAGGCACGAGCAAGCGCATTCCCGATATTGTGTGTTTTGTTAACGGCATGCCTTTGGTGGTTATTGAAGCTAAGCGACCAGACTCTAACAAGGAAGGTAAATCGACCAATGCAGAGGGGGTGTCTCAGCAAATTCGTAATCAGGGCCAGCAAGAAATACCCCATTTATTTGCCTACAGCCAATTATTATTAGCCGTGAATGGGCATGAAGGTTTATATGCCACCTGCGGCACGCCTGTTAAGTTTTGGGCGAAGTGGAAAGAAGAATTAATACCCGAAGCTGAGTTTGTAAGGCTGAAAAATAAACCGCTGAACAGTACACAGATTGATGCTTTATTTAACCATCGCCCGGTGGCATATAAAAAAGAATATACCTCGCTCATTGATAGTGGTGATTTAACTGTTACCGACCAAGACAGCTTGATAGCAAGCCTATTACAACCAGAACGGCTACTTGAAATGGTTAGGCTATTTACCTTGTTCGATAGCAAGGCCGGTAAAATTGTTGCCCGCTACCAACAGGTGTTTGGTATTAAAGCTTTGGTTGAGCGCATTAGCGGTTTTGATGACAAAGGCTCTCGCGAAGGCGGGGTTATTTGGCATACCACGGGGTCGGGCAAGTCTTTCACGATGGTATTTTTATCAAAGGCACTTATCTGGCTAAAAGCCTTAAGCCAATGCCGCGTCATTATAGTTACCGACCGCTTTGATTTAGAAGAACAACTCAGCCGCATTTTTGCCTCGAGCGGCGTATTAACTGATCGCGATAAAAAAGACGCTATGGCTACATCGGGCACACGTTTGGCCGAGCAAATAGGCAAAGGCAAAGAGCGCGTTATTTTCTCGATCATCAATAAATTTGGCTCTGCTGTTAAGTATGATATTTGCTTTAATGACGACCCTAATATTATTGTGCTGGTTGATGAAGGCCACCGCAGCCAAAATGGTGAAAACAATATACGCATGCAGCAAACACTGCCTAATGCTGCTTTTATTGCTTTCACTGGTACGCCTTTATTAAAAGATGATAAAACCGAAAACAAGTTCGGTAAAATTATTCACTCTTACACCATGCAGCAAGCCGTAGAAGATAAAACAGTGACACCGCTGCTGTATGAAGAGCGCATACCTGAATTGAATGTGAACGACCAAGCCATTGATGCTTGGTTTGATCGCATGACCGAAAAGCTTACAGCTGAACAAAAGACCGACTTAAAGCGCAAGTTTTCTCAAAAGGGTCAAATTTATCAAACCGAGGGGCGAATAGAATTAATTGCCCACGATATTTCAGACCACTTTCAAAACTTTAAACAGCAAGGCTTAAAAGGTCAGCTCGCTTGCGATTCTAAAGCCTCGGCTATTCGTTATAAAAATGCCCTGGATAAAATTGGCAAGGTGACATCGGCCGTGGCAATGTCGGCACCTGATACACGCGAAGGCCACGATGTGGTAGATGCCAAAAGCAAAGACATTGTACAAAACTGGTGGAAAGACCATGTCACTAAAAACTACGTCGGTGGCGAGAAAGCCTACACCAAGGCCATTATTAAGGCCTTTAGTGAAGATGGCGACCCCGATATTATGATTGTGGTTGATAAACTATTAACCGGTTTCGATGAGCCTAAAAATACTGTGCTGTATATCGACAAGCCGCTAAAAGAACATAATTTAATTCAAGCTATTGCCCGTGTGAATCGCTTACACAGTAAAAAACAGTTCGGTTATTTAATTGATTATCGCGGTATTTTAAAAGAGCTAGATACCACCATCGAAAAATACCAAGACTTGGCTGAACGCACCCAGAGCGGCTTCGATGTTGACGACCTTAAAGGTTTGTATAACCGCATGGACATGGAGTACAAAAAACTACCCGGTTTACACAGCGATTTATGGGCTATTTTTTCAGACGTTAAAAACAAAAAAGACGGCCCCGCACTCAGGCAAACGCTAGCACCGAAAATTAAAAATGTGGATAACCAGCTAACCGATAGCAATTTAAAAAAGCGTGATGATTTTTATTCTATTCTTACCACCTTTACCAACTGCATGAAAGTAGCGCTTCAATCGGCCAGTTTTTTTGAAGACAAATCCTTCGATAAAAAACGTGAGGTGTACAAAACCGATTTAAAGGCTTTTGTTGCCCTACGCAAACAAGTGCGTGAAGACGCTAACGAAACCATTGATTACGATGAATACGCAGAAGACATTCGCAGTTTGCTCGACAAGCATATTGCCGGCCTTGAGGTAAGAGACCCTGAAGGTGTTTACCTTGTTGGTAATTTAGGCAAAGACGTTAAGCCTGAAGAATTAAGTGATAATGAAGCACGCAACAAAACCGATAAAATTACGGGCCGCGTAACAAAAATGATCGAGCAAGATTTAGCCGATGACCCTTACGCGCAAGAGTATTTTTCAAAACTATTAAAACAAGCCATTGAAGATGCGGAAGCCATGTTTGATGCGCCCGTAAAACAATACATTTTGTTTGCCGATTTTGAACAAGCAGTAAAAGATAGGCATGTAGCCGATGTGCCAATCGCATTTACTGATGAGGCCGGTAAACTCAACAAACATGCACAAGCGTACTTTGGTTTATTCAAGCATTTATTTGATGCCGAATATTTAGCTGAGCAATCTTTAGATAACGACAAGCTCGTAGCCTACGCGTTTAATATTGATGATGTGGCGAATACGGCTGTCGCCGAGTTTTCGATTAACCCTGCGGAAATTGAGAATTCAATTAGCATGAAATTACTGCCCATGCTGTTCGCAGACCTTGGCATTGATAACGCACAACGCCTTATCGAAGCCGTATTAAAAATAACTCGCCTTGGGCTTTCACGAGCCTAGCAGAATAATCTATAGGCGTTTAAATATATGACAAAGCAATCAGTGGCATCTAGGGTTGGAAGCGCAGATAGAGTAACAAGCTCTGAACACGGCTCATTGGTATACGGTAACGATACCATCAAATATTTGATTATTCGTACCGATTACAATGGCGACAACCCAGCAAAGGCTGCAAGCAGAAAAATACGTATTAAGGTACACCCAGACCAACGCGTAGTTGCCAATGCACCTAGAGATGCAAGCAACACGGCTATTAATGATGCCGTATTAAAGCGAGCGCGGTGGATTTGGCAAAGCGTTCAAACATTTGCGTCTCAGCAAGACTTTATTTTAAGTAAGCAATACATCAGTGGTGAAACCCAGTTCTATCTAGGCAGACGTTATGTGCTGAAAATACACGTCGATAACGAAAAAGCTGCGAGCGTAAAGCTAAGCAGAGGCCTGCTGAATGTGCACCCTTGCCAATGCAGCAGTTTACCTAAAGAAAAGCGTAAGTCTAAGCTAAAGGCGCTTATAGAAGACTGGTATCTGTATCGAGCTAAAACCATATTCCATCAGCGCCTAAATGAAATGCTGCCCAAAGCAACGTGGGTAAAAAGCATTCCCCCATTCCGGCTAATGACCATGAAAAAACAATGGGGTAGCTGTTCAGCAAAAGGCGCTTTAATGCTTAACCCGCATTTGATTAAAGCGCCTAAAGAATGTATCGATTACGTGATATTGCACGAGCTTTGCCACATTGCCGAACACAACCACAGCGAACGCTTTTGGCGCTTACTGACGCAAGTAATGCCAAATTGGAAGGCCGTGAAGCTTGAGCTTGATGGTATGGCTGAACTCTATTTGAATGAATAGCGCTAGAGGCTGTTGAGGTTTCATAAATTCTTGAAAAAAGTCTGCAAATCCGCAGTATTGCGGTTCCTATCCCTGCGCTACTACGGATTTGTAATGCCTCGCTTTATGCTCACTGATGAGTACTGGTCGAAGCTGTCGACTATTTTCAGCCAGATTAAGATATACAACAAGCCCAATCTACGTCTTGTCGTTGAGGGAATGCTTTATCGTATCCGTGTTGGATGTCCGTGGCGAGATCTTCCGACTGAGTTTGGCGAATGGAACTCAATGTTCAAGAAGTTCAATGCTTGGTCTATACAGGGCAAGTGGCTCAAAATATTTCAGTTGGTTATGCAAGATCCAGATATGGAGTGGTTATTTATTGATGGCAGTTATGTCAGAGCCCATCAGCACAGTACAGGTGCGGTCGGTGGTGGGCCTGAGGCCATCGGCAAGAGTCGGGGCCGGTAACACAACCAAAATTCATCTATCTGTTGATGCCTGCGGACTTCCTGTCACATGCGAGGTTACGGGCGGAGAAGTTAATGATTGTACGGTAGCCCCAGCTTTACTGGCCAAGACGCCAGATGCTGAAACGGTTATCGGGGATAAAGGTTACGATAGCCAAGGTATCCGTGACCAAGTGGTAGAGCAAGGCGGCAAGCCAGTAATCCCGAGAAGAAAGATATCTGTTGTCGGTAACGGAGATATTGACTGGCATTTGTATAAGTATCGGCATCTTGTGGAAAATGCGTTTGCGCGTTTAAAACACTTCAGGGGACTTGCAACTCGTTACGATCAGTTAAAACGAAACTACATCAGTGCTATCGCTCTGGTATGCACTTTTGTCTGGTTGCCAATGTGAAACGTCAACAACCCCTAGGGTGGCTTACAGCAATTGATGTTCTTCCAAAACGACGATATTATCACTCCCTAATATAGAGATTGACGGCAATAAGTTCATTTCATCATGCTCTGTGTCAAACTCACCTTCTTCCATTTCTATTTCTTCTGATTGCAGCGGATGGGAGGTGGATAAACTTTGATAGAAATCAGTAAACCATTTGACACAAGATTGTACGGGATATTTGGCTAGATCCCAACCACTATTGCCCTCTTTATAACCACAGTAGAGCGAGTAACTCACTAACCCAGCAGCAGTTATACAAACAACAGCACCTCCTCCATACAACAGTATGGGTAGTAATGATACTTCATCTGCCACCACGGGTTCTGCAATGGTGGTAGTGACAGGTTGAGTTACCGGTTGTTTATCACTGTAAGTGCAGTTGATGGCCGTATTGTTGCTAATCTGAACGTGGGCACTGTTCTTCCAGTTCCCTATCCAGGGATTCGCAGAAGAATCTTCTCCTGTCGCTGTAGCGTCGCAGCGGACCGCCACAATGTTGAAAATTTTGATGGAAGGTCCCTTGAATACAGTGCCTACTGCCAAACCTGCATCTGAAAAACTTCCGAACGTTGCAACCCTAGAATCGGTAAGCGTGGTACCTTTGATCACAGCATATTCCATAACATTCCCTACTGCTAGCGCAGCAGGTGAACGATTTCCATGCGTTACAATATTGATCTGGCTAACGCTGTCTTGGTTGCTCATACTATTATCTGCAGCTGCTCCCGTTATACCTCCTGCTATCGAAGAACCTTTAAATGTAGTGATATTACAGTGATGAATCGTGTTATTTCTACTTTCTGTTTGGCCCGTCATGACTCCCGTCACGCCACCGCAGTGTGTATGAAAATGCTCTGAAGTAATCGAGGAAGAATAAACTATAGTATTTTCAATCCGAGCCGAATCAAACATAACTTGAACGACTAGCCCAAGATACTGCCCCCCTCTCGTTGTTTTTATTTCGCTATCTCTCACTTGGAGGAAGCTTACCTTGGCGTTACCCTTTAGCCTGCCTGCAAGCGTCGCAACGCAAGGTAAGTAGTCACCGGTATTTGCATCACTAAGAATGAGGTCCTTGATAACAGCATCGCCTGCAATATATCGCATAAGACAACACGATAAATGTGAAATGACGTGCCCTTTCCCATCAAAAGTACCGTAGAATCCTTTTAGCGGTTGCGTCATATTACGGGCATCAATATCACTGGTTAATATATAGTGGCCACTGGATGGAAACTCAGCATGGTTGCCAATCATTTGTAATGTGTCGACACTGTCAATATTAATGATATTGGTAACAGGTTTGGCTTCGGTACTGCTGATTAAATTTAATATAATCCCACATACACCTACTTTTTTAAGGAAGCAGGCCTCACTAAACATAGGGCAATACATAGATCCAAACGTTGTAACTGTATTCTCAAGTGTTGGTTTCCAGTCAAATCCGTCAAATCTATTTTCATACAATGGCATGATTACCGTTTTAGTAAAATCTATCACGCCCTTTGCTAGCCAATAGATATCTTGACTGATTGAAGCGGTTTCAATATTTTCTGCCTTGTATTTAATAGGATCAGTATGGTCGTTTTCGGTTTTATTTCGGTTATGGTTTGGTGACATCAGAAACGTTTCAGCAGTTTTTAAATAAACGTCTCTGTGATGTTGATTGTCATGAATTTCATTGCTATCAGTGGAAAAACGAGTCTCTTTTGATATCAATGAATTCGATTCTTCTTGAGCTATTTCCACTAATGATATTGAATGTAATATAGACGTTTTGGCAGGCATATCATCTGCGGATGAGACTCGTATATTGTTAGTACTGTTAACGTTGGCATGAAGTGATCTAGATAATTTCATGTAATATTACCCTGTGATTGAAGTAGATTTAATGATTAATTATTAATTATTAATCGCGTATTTTTAAGAAGACACCAGTGATTGCAATAAGTTCATGAGGATTTGCGAAAGGCCTTAATAATGCCTGTATTGACAATCATTTTCCGTAAAATAATTTCCATACAGATGCATGGGAACGAGGTAATGAAATACACGATTATTCATTAAAGCAACTGCACATCGGACAAGCGATACCCTGTTGACCAACACCGGAATGAAACAAACTGGAGATCAAAGATTACTATACTAAAAAAGATGCAATAAGACTCCAGAATTTATTAAAACAGTCCAAGAAAAATCAAATACCGCAAAAGCAGGCGAAAGCCCGAAAAGTGTGCCTGTACGCTTGTATAGGTCCAATACCGAGCGACATAGCTGGACACTCATCCTGAACAATGAGTCGATGAAAACGACCCAAAGCAGCGGTTTCCATGAATGAAGACGGACAGCCAGCTGACTCAGTGTTTCAAGCATGATAAAACGCAGAACCCGTCACGTGGTTCTCTAAGATCCCATCAGGCATCAAAGCCAGCGCTTCACGCACGACCTCACTACCAGCACTGGGACGGTGCGCGTTCTCACTCAGATAGCGACGGAACCGTCGTGCCCCTGGCTGGCCATTAAACAGCCCCAACACATGGCGGGTAATGTGGTTCAAATGGCTACCATCAGCAAGGGAGCGCTCGATATAAGGCAACATCGCTTCCATGACCGCATGCCGAGACAATTTACGCTTGGCTGACACCTGCTGATAGAGCACTTGATCAACCGCTGCCAGCAGCCAAGGGTTCTGATAAGCCTCCCTTCCCATCATCACACCATCCACATGCGCTAAGTGATCTTGCATCTCTTCCAAGGTTTTTACGCCGCCATTTAAAATGATTTCCAGGTCAGAGAATGTCTCCTTCAAACGATAAACGACATCATAGCGCAACGGGGGAACCTCTCGGTTCTCCTTCGGACTCAGCCCTTCCAAGATCGCAATGCGGGCATGCACCACAAACGTCCGACAACCGGCATCTGCCACTTGATCGACAAAGTCCACCAGTGCCTCCCAGGAGTCCCTCCCAGTAATGCCGATGCGATGCTTCACCGTCACCGGTATAGCGACACGTTGACGCATGGCACGAACGCTGTCAGCCACCGTTTTCGGCTCCATCATAAGACAGGCACCCATTCGACCATTCTGAACTCGATCACTGGGACAACCCACATTTAGATTGACCTCGGCATAACCCCAATCTTCAGCATACTGGGCACACTGCGCCAGTTCTGCCGGATTATTACCCCCTAACTGAAGCGCCAATGGCTGTTCATCAGGATGAAATTGCAGGAACCGACGTCGATCACCATGAATCAGCGCACCCGTGGTAGTCATTTCGGTATAAAGTAGTGCCGACTGTGAAATCTGACGGAGAAAATAGCGACAATGACGATCTGTCCAATCGAGCATGGGCGCTACAGAAAAAAGTCGGGAAGGTTCGTTAAGCGCGTTCACCGTCATCCAGCCATTGATATTACCGCGACAAGCTGGTCATTATATCGCTATCTGATCCAGTAGCCCATCCCATTAGCAGCACTGTCCAGCACTGCCATAGCAAAAAGCCCACCAACGGGTAGGCTTTATTACTCAATAACCTTTACCAAAACATCAGTAATTTTCAGCTTCGAGCGTTTGCACGAGATCCTGAAAAATCACCCGATTGGATTCATTCAAATTCATTAACGCCCGATGAGCTGCCAGTACTTGCTTCCTGGCAGCCTGCTCGCTGCATTCAGTATTCGGTAAATCTCGCAGCAACTGTGAGCCGTCCTTGCTCTCCTTGACGATCACAAACACTTTGTCAAACCCCATACTCAACAGTACACGATTAATATCATCATTTGAGGAGATAATGGTAGGGATCAACCCAAATCGCTTACGCGCCTGAACAGACAGCTTCGCCAGCAACCCCAGCGAGGTACTGTCAATTCCTTCCGTTTCAGTTAGATCCACCAGAATAGATTTGAACCCTTTCCGAGCCAACACATGCTCTAGCAGCTTGTCCAGGGTCGTGCAGAGCGTCATACGCACATCACCCACAAACTTCAAGACATAAATGCCGTCACTCTCGGCAAACTGAATTTTTCCTGTACTCATTCTGTTCTATTGGTCAGTACCAGCAGGGCAATATCATCATTGATCGGCGCTTCGCGGATATCATCCAAGTTGAGCCGATCCATCAGAGCCTCTGCAGTATTAACACCCTCACAAATAACGGATAAGAGATAATTTTCTTTTTCCTTCAGCGTCCTCTGGGGAAGCATGTCCAGAATACCATCAGAGAACACAGTTAAAGAGAACTTTTGTGGCAAGTCAATAGTTACATCCTCAAAATTAGCATCTTCAAACAGCCCTATTGGTAAGCCTTTGCCCTCAATAAAAACCGTTTTATCTCGACTGGACAATATCGGAAAAGGATAGTGTCCTCCAAATGCATACGTCAACGTATGTGCCCGAGTATCAACAATGCCACCAAAGACTGTGACATGTTTATCAAGCCCTGTCGTCAAAAGCCCTTGATTGAGATAACTCAACACATAGGATGGCTTAACGGCTCCCTTCTGCTCTCTTGAGCGATACTCCTGCAACAGCGTCAGGCACATATTCTTAAGTAGCACCGTTACAAACGCAGAGGATACGCCATGTCCCGAGACATCTGCCAGATAAAAACCAAAGCAGTGGTCATCGACCGGAAAATAATCGACAAAATCGCCACTAAGATAGAGAGAAGGATAAATTTTATAATTCAGCCGACACCCTTGAAAGGAGAATGGGGTGGACGGCAACATCTTCAACTGCACCTGCCGACCCGCTTTCTGATCAACCTGAAGAAGATCCAAGCTCTCTTTCAATGACTGATTAGCTTTTTCGAGGCTCTCCCGATACTGACGATTCTGACAAGCCAAATCAGCGCTTTCCAGTGCGCGCCTTATCGCATATTCCAGCACTTCCATATCGACAATGGGTTTGATGATGTAATCACTCGCTCCCAGCCTCAGCGCCTCCACCACATCAGCAATGACACCAGCCCCCGAGACAACAATACACGGAGTTTCCGGAGAAATTTCATTCAACTTGCGCAACAATGCCAAGCCATCCATTCGTGGCATCCGCAAATCACAGAGCACCAGATCAGGACGGCATTCAGAAAACACGGCCAAGCCAATTTCGCCATTATCCGCCTGTAGAATATCAAAGCCACTGTCTTCGAGATAGGCAACAATACTGTCTCTAACGGTGACGTCATCATCAATCACCAGAAGTCGGCCACATTCTACCGTCATGACGTCTCCTTGCCAGATCCCAGTAACACCCCAGTGTCTATTGGCAACCTCGACTGTCTTGATACTGACCGCTGATCCATTGGCATTAACTCGTTTGACTCCGCTGAGTATGATGAAGGGATTTTTTGTGGCTCACCGCTAAAGCTGGCATCTGTAATCAGGATGATAGTCTCATTGCACACTCCACCCATATAAGGCCACACTCTTTTCACTGTGTCGCTACCTAGAAACTGTCTTCTGGCACCTCACCCGTAATCATAAAATTACGGTGTTGCAGATAGGCATCACGAATAAAGGTATACCGATCACCGACAACCATCCCTTCCGCATTGCGGAGCTGATTACGGGTATCAAGTATATCCAGCGTATGAACGATCATAAAGTCCGAATCCCACCAATCCAGGCGGTTCATCGGGTTCACCCAAACGTCGCCTAAAAAGCCGACCGCTGAACGGGTGGTTTTCGGCCCATAAAAAGGCAACACCAAATACGAGCCAGACGACACATTCCAGCGAGCCAGTGTCAAACCAAAATCCTGGTAACGGGGATGCATGCCTAATTCATTCGCCACATCCAGCATACCCAGCATACCCACCGTCGAATTGATGACAAAACGACCACTGGTAACCACGGCATCGCCCATCCGAAACTGCAGCACTGCGTTGACGAAATTACGCACCTCACCCAAGTTGTGAAAGACCGATGTCACCAGTTTCTGAATCGGTTCCGGCGTTACTTTGTCATACCCCTTGGCCGCTGGATAGAGAATCCACTGATCCATCTTCTCATTAAAATGGAATATTTTGCGATTCATTGACTCCATCGGATCATCATAGGAGACCCCTTCATAAGCGCTGACGATCGGCACCAGCAACACTAACAACATTAAAGTAGGCATCCACCGAATACAGACAACACACATAATCTCTCTCAAAACGATCACGTTTTAAAATTCCTTGATGCATTGATGCATTGATGCATTGATGATTGATGATTGATCGCCTAACGACTCTCACCAGACCAGACCAGCGCCTGACCAGCAATGTCACATTATTCAGAGGACATTCAACAGGTCAGCCGCCATTGTCACCCAGGCACGATCAAACAAACAAGCAATAACTGAAGAACCGATGACTTAAAACAACGCGTTTCAGCCACCCAAACCACTCGTTTTGTCATTATCGGTCACCATCAGCGCACGATACCGAGCAAGGTCTTCCGGCCGATCAACATCCCACAACGTATCCAACTCCAACCAGCTAATCTGCGCCTCTTTGAGCTGATGCTGTGTCTGCGCCAGCACCTGGTCACTCCCCCAGTCGATCGTCTGAAATAACACAGGGATCTCTCTACGCATCGCAAGCAGTACATAGCCACCATCTTCGGCGGGGCCCAGTACAACATCTGAGTATTGAAGCCCCTTTAACGCCGCTTCAAGATACGCTCTTGTTAATACCGGACAATCACTCCCCAGCAATACAATATATTGACAACCTTCCTGCAGGACTTTTGATGCAGAATACGCCATTCGCTGCCCCAGATCACCCTCACATTGTGCACGGTGACACCAGCTATCAAATAGCGCAGGAAAGAGACCAGCCATGCCAGTCCAGAGTTGCACCGGCGCCAGTCGCCAGTTCATCAACTGCTCTCCAACCCTTGTCAGCAGTGACTCATGAACAAAACAAGCACTCTCAGCCCCGATGGCAGGTATCAAACGGGTTTTTACCTGCCCGGCGATCAACGGCTTGGCAAACAGAAGAATAGCGGCATCAGGGTAGGAATACATCGCAATCCTTCGTGTTGGGTATTGCGTCAAGCATCATCGCTGTTGAGACGATACGCCTTGACCAGTATCTCTGGTGCTGTGCCCGTATAGTACTGCAATCGTAATCGCCACATCTGTAGAACTGTGGCAATGATGCCATTCTGCTCCCATCGACGACTGTCCGTCATCACGCACGCCCGAAGACAGTGAGGACGTTGCATTTTAACCAGACGTCGTGAAAGTTCAAGATCTTCCATAATGGGTATTGGTGCATACCCACCCAACCGCTTGAACAGCGTGGTCGAGATAAATATCCCCTGATCACCCGATGCAATGCCCGTGATCCTAGAGCGCCAACTCATCAGACGTTCAATGATCCGAAACAGAAAGTGCCGCCCTCTCAGCCTCACGTCGAATCGTCCCCAGCCTTCTAAACTCAAGCACTGCGCAATCAATGATGCAGCACTCTCCGGCAGGGAAGTATCAGCATGGAGAAATAACAGAACGTCACCGTTTGCAAGTGCTGCACCGGCATTCATCTGCAAACTGCGCCCTCTGGGCGCATTCACTATCTGATCAACCAGGCCTGCGGCCAAACTAAGCGTTTCATCATCACTGCCTCCATCCGCAAGAATCAACTCATGCCCCCCCAATCTAAGGTGTTGCAGATCATTCAGTGTTTGCTGAATCACCGCAGATTCGTTAAATACAGGGATAACAATGGATAGCTTCATGATGCAAAAAATTCCAAACCGATGGCTTATCCATCCATCTAACGGATCGGCTATTGATGACCAGCCCTATAATCGCCTATGATAGCGACACCGCTGGATGAGCAAAAACAGCTATATAACGATCTCTCTATCGCTAGACAGGCAGCATATGAAGAATGTCCTCATAGTTCAACCGGATAGAACAGCCGCCTCCTAAGCGGCCGATCCAGGTTCGAGTCCTGGTGGGGACACCATAAAACAGCAGGTAAGAAGACCCTGCGCTCTATGAATAAAAGATTGACCAATCGTTCAACTCTGACGACATCCTCCGTCATCAGGAGAGCGTGACGGTTTCAAGAAAATATTAAAATGCTAAACCGAAAGATACTCAATGGGAGGGGAAAGACTGTAAATGAACAACAAGATGAGTTCACGGATGAAACAGCTATCAAGCACCTGTGAGAGGTTTCCCGCTGTCTCCCTGATCAATTAACGCCGAACATCATCAGATAAACTCATTGCGTTCTTTGAACAAACGTTTAAGTTTTCTTCGTTTGAACTGCATGCGTTCCGGCTCACTGGGCTTACATACCCGTGTATTCAGCTTCATACGCCAATACTTGTTCCGCTCTCGCTCGTAGTGGTCACTGGCCAAGAAAGCAGTTGCAAGCGCAATCGCACTCAAATTCCGACCACTCATAAACCCTGTAAACTCTTCAAAAAACGGCTGCACTTGCACAGTATTCATCAACCTGTTAACGCAAGGAGCACCATTACCCATTACAAAATTGCATTTCATAACAGTCATCTCCCTCTAAGTCTCACGTCCTTGATATAAGGATACCCGAACACTTTCACTACACCATGAGACATTAGTCGTAGAAATACCGAAAAATAAGGGTATAAAGGGTAATTTCGATTATTATTCCGGCTCTTTATCTCAATTAATGATAAAAACACAAAAACCAGCAAATATATCGCACCTCCGCCAGAACTCGTTATATCATGACGCCAAACAACCTAGACACAGGACACAAAAAGTATGCCTGATGGCCTCAAGATTATCGGACATCCTCACTCTCTCGTGGTGGCATTCCTTGTTGCAATAGCCTCTAGCAATATTTGGGCGACAGATTATGAAGATTGTCTGATTCAAGCGTTCCGAGATACCTCTCCAGACACCACTATCTCCCAGTTACAAGCACGCTGTCAGCCAAAGAAGCCCCCCCCCTCTGCTGCGCTGAAGGCAGCAGAGGCTGAATCCGATATTGCAGCAGCGTCTGCAGAAAGCGATTCATTACTGGAGCAACGGTTAAGTCAGGAACAACGAACCCAAAACGAACTGTTCGTACTCACACCTCATCGACAAAACTATCTTCTGCCCATATCTCACAACAACAACGTCAACTATAAGCCCTTTAAGTCTATTGAAGGTCACGTTGATCACACCGAAATCAAATTCCAACTGAGCCTCAAGGTGCCGATCGCAGAAGGGCTATTCAACGGGCACGGCGACCTGTATTTTGCCTATACTGGCATATCCTGGTGGCAGGCTTATAACGATGAAATCTCTAGTCCATTCCGTGACACCAACCACGAGCCAGAAGCTTTTTTCAACTTTCATACCAACTATGATATATTCGGTCTGAAACTCAGCGTAATCCAAGCTGGCATCAACCATCAGTCCAATGGTCGCGGCGGCAAACTGTCCCGAAGCTGGAACCGGCTGTTTACGAGCTTTATCTTCGAGCAGGAAAACCTCTATTTTTCAATCACCCCTTGGTGGCGAGTTCCCGAGGACAGCAAAGACTCGCCCAACGATTTCAAGGGCGACGATAATCCCGACATTCAAAAATACCTGGGCTACGGTGACATCCAGATGTTCTACTCTATGGGAGCCCATAAATGGAGTCTCATGATCCGAAACAATCTGCGCAAAGACAATAATAAGGGCGCAGTGGAGCTCGGTTTATCCTTCCCAATGACGCCAAAAATCAGGGGCTATGTCCAGTACTTTAATGGCTATGGCGAAAGTCTGATCGACTACAATGCCAGTGTGAACCGACTCAGTATCGGGATCATTCTCAACGACTTTTTGTAACGAGTGACTCTAATTTAGAAAAACGGTTAGCAGAAGATCAGCTATGTCGTCGCTTTGCTGATCTAAGCCTTAGTGAATCACTGCCTAACCATTCAACAGTCTAGTGTTGCGGGAATTTATTGGGAAAAACTGGTTTACTAACAACATGTATTGAGCTGAGGAGATCAACGTGCCAATATCAGACAAAGGACGTTTGGTTTGTAGTAGATATTAATAATAAAAAAACGCTGCAATCGCACTGGGGAAACACCGATTCTCTTTCAAATATTGTAACAGAAGCCTCATCGACAGACGCTTCAGCGCCTGACGTGCCTGACGAAATCCTTCGCCGTAAATGGGATCAGTGGCTGCCTTAATTCTATGGATAAAATACGCCGACTGCTCTGTTTTCTGGGTTCGTAGCCAGAGGTACTCCATCAGGACACACATGCCTTCCTCCACTTCCAGCGGCAACCCTTCATAGTGATTATAAAAAAACCAAGCGTGGCACAGCTCATGAATCATCACCGTACGAAAGTGAAATTCAGGCAGATGTTGCTGGATAATAATATTTTGAAACGATCGACCCACAATTCGCTTGCCAGACATGGTGATCTGCCAACGTGCCAACCCAAGCAGAGCGTGCTCCTCATGATGCTGATGACGGCTGAAGCGATACAACTCGTCTCTACCGGCAAGATGCACCGGCGTGGCAACATTCACAAGATTCAATCCTATGGTTTTCAATGCCTGACGCATTTCAACAGCGATCAATTCGGCCCGCTGAACAGTCACAACGCCACTTTCACAACAGAGATTACAGATCACTATGCCATCGGGAAAACGCATCCCTCCGCCCGTCAACGGCCCGCAAATAATCCGACTACAGCTGACGCAACGGTCATAATGGCTGTGCTCTGCGCAGTAGCAATTACCCCAAAAATCCTGAAGATAGCTTCCTTGAAACGCTTTACCACATACCGAACACTTTGGCGTAAAGTATTGATGAAAACAAGCGACATGCCACGGTTTACCCTCTTGTTCAATGTATTGATTCTGCACGGGCTTCTGACACCCAGGACAGCATAAACAACCGATATGCCAAGGTTGCCCCTTAAACACTGTAAATTGAGTATCTGCCAAAGAAAAACCGCAACCAGCACAAACAAAACATGACCGATGCCATTGCTTGCCCATAGCCTGTACGACATCACCGGACAACGGCTTTCTACACCCATGACATAATGACATTGATGCACATTCCTGATTACCGACTAATTAACCATAAGAGGGACTCACGATCAGTACATTGTTATTCTAACCAATATTGGCATTATACCATTGCCAGCATCGAATGGCCGTTAATTTTATTCTAAACTCAAGGAGAAAATTAATAAGAACAACCACCCATCCTAACCATTCTGCAACCAAAAAATAAAAACCGATAATTAATCTGGTCGTCGATCGCTCTCTGGTTTATGCTGGACGCTTCATGATACTATCAAATAGAATGCGTTTTTATGCAGAATTCAGTGACAGCACAACAGACAAAAACAGCCTCAAACTTGAGTGAGGCGCTCAAGCAAGATATTGAAAAACTATCAGGCAAGAGCAAGGCCAGCATATCTAAATCAGAAGCGCTACGTATTGCCAGAACAATATGGCCACAAATATTTAGAGTATCTGAACCGGTACCGATGAAAATCGGTATTCACAAAGAGATGATAGCTACTAACTTGATACCAACCATAATAATAAAAATTGCCCTACACTATTTCGTTGGACAAGACCGCTATCTGGAGGCGTTAAAAGAGGGCGTTACTCGTATTGATATCAATGGCAATTATGCTAGCAAGGTCTCACAGAGAGAAGCGGTAGGAGCAGAGATTTCGCTCTACCGTAAGCAGCAAAAAGCACTAACCGGTAACGCCTGCGACAATCGTGAATTTGTTGGTCGTTTCAAAATAAAACAATAAACGACATATGCAATATACAAACAGAAATAACACATGAAAATACGGCTCAGAACTCAATCATCATCAATTTTTAAAAGAATTGAGAGAGCGTTGCCCGATCGGAAACTTTATTCTTTGGCTAGGCAAAAATAAGCGAAATGAAGAAGTTTATGCTTATAAATGACTTATTTGAGTGCGCTTTTAACAACGCCAAAGGCAAGATAGCTATCGTGCGAAGCTCTCATTGAGCCTGTAGATATAACTGCGTGCTTGAGGTGCATCTTGATTACACCCAACCCAGTGCGCACCACCAACAAGGAGAACAGTCGCAATGGCTACATCACCAAAACGCTTAAGGAGACTCACTGCGAAACGGCCATTAATACACCGCGTGACCGCGACGAAAGCTTCGAATCTCAATTTATTCGAAAAAGTCAAACAAATATCACCGGCATGGACGATCAGATTTTCTTCCTTCACGCCAAAGGTATGATGCTGAAGCCTCACCTTGTTTGATATCCAAAGTGACCAATACCTCTATGGATGAGATAGCTGAATAACAAGCGATATCCGTAAAGATTCGTAAACACTTTCCTTGCAACAGATCTGCGACTAAAACCGTCTCTCTTGCCTTGCTATCAATACAGTTCAAAAAAATGGACGATGTTCGTAAAAATCTGGAAAAATAGTGATAAAAGTCGCTTTATAATCGAACCAAAAAAGCGACTGACTACACATATTCAATATGTGCGATTACAAAAAAATCCTTGATAGATCCAAATAATAAAGCCAGAATTGCTTAAAATCGAGACTGTAAATAACTCTGTGTA
>JAGLCE010000040.1 GCA_023146365.1 Endozoicomonadaceae bacterium | reverse complement strand
GTCGTTTGTTATCGGAATATGCTTTGTGTTGATGGCTTGACCATTTGACTCAATCGGCAGGCAACTCACCAGAACAAGAGAATAAAGGCTTTCACCGAAGGCCATGGTGTTCTGTGTTCCGAAGAGTAGAAAAAGCCTTTAGAAACCAGTTATGTCGGTAATATTTATATGTTTTTAAATAAGAGACATAAAATTGATGAGGCTCAATGTCTAATCAACATACGCCCGCGAAAAGCCTTAAACTATTTTAATCCGATTGAGTTTTTATCGGAAAAACGAGTGTCATTTATGTTGGCAATCTAGTTTTTATAATGAACGGTGAAATCAACAAGGCTTGAATGAGCTAATATCTGATGACGTTTATTTGAGCTGGTAAATCCTTGTAGGAATGGTGTAGTTATGGATGATTAAGGTTTTTTATGGTTTTATCTATAACTGACAACCTTACGATTGTGCAAAGCAAAAACGAGTGAGGCTAGAGTGGATGATATTTTTAGGTGCACTACGTTACGCTGATGTTCCGCGGTTTGGGTTTGCCATGCTGCTGTTAATGCTGATGACCGTGGTGGTGGTTTTTCCATTTATGCCCAATTTGATACGGGCAGGCTTTATGCTGAAAGTATCGCTTTCGATGTTGCTAATAGCGTCTCTCTATACTCTGAGTCAGAGCCGAAAATTTCTTGTTATTACAGGTGTTCTTGCTTTTCCTACCTTTATTACTCTCTGGTTGCCGGTGCTATACGACCGTCGAGCATTTGTCTTTCTGGATAATATGACCAATCTGCTGTTTTTCAGTTATGTCATCTATGAAGTGGTCGTGCTGATTTTTTCAGCCAAACGGGTTAATCGAAATATCATCTATGGTAGTATGTGCGTTTACCTGCTGCTGGGTCTGCAGGGAGCCTTTATTTACACCTTGCTTGAACTCTGGGTTCCGGGTTCGCTCAGTGGAGAAGGGTTATCGGGTGTTCATGATATCACGACGTTTATCTATTTCAGTTTTGTTACCCTCTCGACACTGGGTTATGGCGACATAGTACCCGCCACTCGGGGTGCCCAAGCGCTGACCAGCATGGAGGCACTGATCGGGCAATTTTATCTGACGGTGTTGGTCGCGAGGTTGGTGGGTATTCATATCAGTCAGCGATAACCGAGCAAAAGAACATCCCCTATCTGCGGATACAAGTACGGGGTGGATCAAGGGCCAGGGTTTTTCTGTTCGACCAACGCGCCTTTCACTCCCTCGATTCCCTTTATTTTTTCACGCATAGTCTGAATGATTTTGTACAGTACGGGTGTGAGCAGTGTACCGAGGATGGTCGCAGCAAGCATTCCGCACATGACCGTGGTGCCCAGTGATCGACGACTGGCTGCACCCGCACCGCTGGCAATGACCAGTGGCATAACTCCCAAAATAAAGGAGAGAGCGGTCATCATAACGGCGCGGAAACGTAGTTCGGCAGCATTCATTGCCGCATCGAAGATACTATACCCTTGCTGACGTTGGACGATGGCGAATTCGACGATAAGGATCGCAGTTTTCGCCGAGATACCAATCAATAACACCAGTCCTATCTGGGCGTAGATATCGTTAACCATGCCGGCCAAGAACAGACCTAGCATCGCTCCAAATGCGGCGATAGGTACCGAGGCGATCACGACAAACGGAATGTTCCAGCTCTCATACTGGGCGACCAAAAACAGGTAAACAAAGACCAGCGCTAGGGCGAACAGGAGGGGCGCCAGATTGCCTGCCTGAATCTCTTGCAGAGATTGACCGGCCCACGAGTAGGTGTAGCCATCGGGTGTCTTGGCTGACAGCTCCTGCATCGCTTTAATCGCATCCCCAGAGCTGTAACCTGGAGCCGCTTGGCCATTGATGGTTGCGGAGCGGTAGAGGTTGAAGTGAGTCATGCTGCTAGGGTTAAGGATTGGGGTCAGTTTTGCTATGGCCGAGAGCGGTACCATCTCACCGTTATTGTTGCGGACATAGAAATGCCGAAGGTCTTCTGGGTCGGTACGGTATTCCGTCTGAGACTGGATAATGACTTGAAAAATGCGACCGAACTTGTTGAAGTCGTTAATATAGAGTGAACCCAGTTGAGCCTGCAGTGTCGTGAAGACATCGGAAAGAGCAATACCCTGAACCTTGGTCTTATTCCGGTCTACTTCCAGAAAGAACTGTGGAACATTCGCTCGGAAGGTGCTGGATATCCGATGGAGTGTTGGGTTCAGGTTGGCTTCATAAATCAGGCCGTTCAGAACTTGTGCTAACTCCTGAGGGCTGCGACTCATCGAATCCTGTAGGCGGAAGTCGAATCCGCCGGTGGTGCCAAGCCCAGGAATGGGGGGTAGGTTAAATGCCATGGCCTGTGCGTCCGGTAGCGACCAGAGTAGATCCTGAATATTGTTAAGAATGGCATTGAACTGAAGTTCTGGGGTTTTTCGCTCATTCCAATCTTTCAGAACGACAAAGCCAAGCCCAAGGTTGGGGCCAGCGCCACCCAGTAAGCTGTCGCCTGAAATAGCAATAAAATCAGTGACCCCTTCCTGCTGGAGTATCAGATCGGTGATTCGGTGCATGAAAGCTTCGGTACGGTTGATGGATGAAGCGTCTGGGAGCCGAACATCAACAAAGATGAAGCCTTGATCTTCTTCCGGTACAAACCCAGTCGGGACGATGTTTGCCAAGAAGCCGGTACTGCCCAGTAAGATCAGAAACAGAATTCCCATCAGGGTTGAGCGGCGCAACATCCAGCGAACCCTGCTGGTATAGCCTTGGGTTAGCTTGGTGATGAATCGTTCAAAGGGCTTCAGGAGAGCTATCTGGTTCATGCTCTCCTGTTTAAGCAGTACCACGCAGAGCGCTGGGCTGAGGGTTAGTGCGTTAATGGATGAGATCACGACCGCCACGGAGATGGTTACGGAAAACTGTTTATACAGTTCACCCGTAATACCCGGCATAAAGCCGACTGGAACGAATACCGCCAGAAGTACCATTGTGGTAGCAATAATGGGCCCCGTGATCTCTTTCATCGCCTTCATCGTGGCGTCTTTCGCCGCCATCTTTTCCTTGGTGATCAATCGCTCCACGTTTTCTATGACGACAATGGCGTCGTCAACGACCACCCCGATCGCCAGTACTAGACCAAACAGGGTAATACTGTTGATGGTATAACCGAGGAGGTTCATGAAGGCAAAGGTACCGATCAGGGAGACCGGAATGGCGATGGTGGGAATCAGTGTGGCGCGCCAGTTTTGTAGGAACAGAAAGACAACAAAGATCACCAAACCAACGGCTTGATAGAGCGTCGTTACGACCTCATCAATCGAGGCAGTGATGAACTTGGTGGTGTCATAGGGAATGTTCGCGTCTAGTCCTTTGGGAAAGCTCTTGGAGAGTTTATCGATCTCCGCATAGACCTGTTTGGCCACCAAGGTCGCATTAGCGTCAGGCAGCTGATAAATAAGGATAAAAGCCGCATTGTTGTTGTTTTGTTTGGCGCTGCTGCTGTACGATTGTGAGCCCAGTTCAATGTCGGCGACATCACGCAGTCGGACAATAGCACCACCCGTCTTTGCGCGAATGATCACGTTGCCGAACTCTTCTGTGCTGATCAAGCGGCCGCGTGCCTGAAGCGTGTACTCAAATTGCTGATCAGGCAGAGTGGGCCCCTGACCCAGTTTACCGGCAGCAACAATAAGGTTTTGTTCATTCAGTGCTTGCTGAATATCGGTCACCGTGACATCCAGAGAGTGCATGCTGTTCGGATTAAGCCAGATACGCATACTGTAGGTTCTTTCACCCATCATCTCTACTTTGGCGATGCCCGGAATACGTGCCAGCGGATCGGTCAGATAATTGGTGGCGTAGTTACTCAGAAATAGCTGACTGAACTGGTTGCCTTCGGAAGAGAGGGTGATCCCCAACAGCATGTTGGTGGACTGCTTAATGGTGGAAATACCCTGACGGCGTACCTCTTCCGGCAGACTCGACTCTGCCGTCGCCACTCGGTTTTGAACGTTGACTTGAGCCATGTCGGCATTAGTACCGCTCTTGAAGGTGACGTTAATGGTTGCTGCGCCATCATTAGAGGCGGTTGACTCAATGTAAAGCATATCTTCGACGCCGTTGATCTCCTCCTCAATAGGGCGGATCACCGTCTCTTCGATCACCAAGGCGCTGGCACCCGGATAGAGCGCAGTGACCGTCACCTGAGGAGGTACCATTTGCGGGTACATGTTGACCGGCAGGGTATAGAGGGAGATCAATCCCGCCAAGGTGATGACGATCGATATAACAAAGGCAAACTTGGGCCTGTGAATGAAAAACTGACTGATCATTATTGGGTTCCTGCACTGGCTTCAGGAGACTTGGTGTCAGAATCAGAAGATCTGCTGTCAGCATCAGAAGACGTGCTGTCAGAATCAGAATCAGCATCAGAATCAGCATCAGCATCAGCATCAGCATCAGTGGCAGGGCTGGATGGTTGTTCCGGTGAGTCGATTAATGTGCCGGTTTTTATATCAATGCTTTTCACCACCGGATTAACGACCGTACCAGGGCGGACTTTCTGTAGCCCTTCGATAATAATACGCTCACCAGCCTCTAACCCCTTGGAGACAACCCACATGGGGCCGATGCGGCGTCCCATTTCCACGATTCGCCTTTTAACTTGGTTGTCACTGGTGACGACCAATACGAAACGACCCTGCTGATTTTCCTGTATGGTGGCTTGGGGAATCAGTGGTACATCGGCTTTCTTCTTGCTTTCTGCTATCAGAGTTACATAAAGACCTGGTAGCAGAATACCGTTGGGATTTGGAAACTCTGCGCGCATGTTAATGGTGGCGGTGGTTTCATCTGCACGGGTATTGGCAAAATTGAACAGACCGGGATGAGGGAACTCGTCGCCGGTAGGCAGCCGCAGTGATAGATCAAAGTCATTGCGATGTTCGAGGTTGCCGGTGTACGGATCCAGCGACTTGAGCAGATCCTTATCATTCACCGAGAAGGAGACATACATGGGGTCAATACTGGTAAGGGTGGCGAGTGGTTCGCTGGAAGGCCCGACAAAGTTGCCGACACTGTAACGTGCCTTGCCTATCTCTCCGGGAAAGGGCGCTGTGATTTCGGTGTAGGAGAGGTTGATCTGAGCGCTCTCCAGTTCGGCTTTGCGAGCCTGTACCGATGCACTAGCTTGGGCATGGTTACTGGTTAGGGTATCCATGTCAGACTGACTGATAAAGCCTTGAGGAAGCAGTTCCTTGCCACGCACTAGCGATTTCTTTGTCCAAGTCTGTTTCGCTTTGCTGCTGTTCAGTTTGGCCTTTGCTTGGTTGATGACGCTTTCAAAGGGGGCAGGGTCTATTTTAAACAGCAATTGTCCCTTCTTGATGCGATCACCTTCAATGAATGCACGACGGATCAAATAACCTTCAATACGGGCACGCAGATCGACCTCTTCTACGGCTTCGGTACGAGCAACGAACTCTCGGTAATTCCCGATCGTTTGATGTTGAACCTCAATCACGATGACTGAAGGAACAATGACTTTTTGCTCATCATCACCACATCCCGTCAGTATGAGTGAAACAGCAACGGCAAACGCAAGGCTCACCCTAATGGACAATGGTTGGGTTATGATCATGCTTGTATTCCATTCTGCGATCTGGACATCCTCCATTCTGGAAGATGTCAATTTTTTCTGATGTTCAGAAGTGTATAGCGTTCATTTACGATTGGAAACTTTACCGAGTGTATAAAGGATTTTCCGACCACTGAACAGCGGATGGCTTCTATTGGGCATCCAGGGTGTGACCATTGATGGTTAGGCTGTCGCTGCCCATCAAATAGAGGTAAGCCGCCATGATATCTTCTGGTGCTTTCAGTGTCATTGGATCTTCACTGGGATAGGCTTGGGCGCGCATGGCTGTGCGAACGCGTCCAGGGTTGATGCAGTTTATGCGGACTTGGCTGATGCCATCTTCCTCGTCAGCCAGTGTTTGCATTAGACCTTCTGTGGCGAATTTTGACACGGCATAAGCCCCCCAGTGTGCGCGACCTTTGTGGCCCACGTTGGAGGTGGTAAACATAATTGAGGCGGGGCTGGACTCGCGTAAGACCGGCAATAGAACCTGAGTCATCATGAATTCGGCGTTAACATTCACTTGCATAATGCGCTGCCACAGATCCGGATCGTATTGTGACAATGGCCCGAGTTTTCCTAGAAGAGCCGCGTTGTGCAGCAGACCATGCAGCTGTCCAAACTCGGTTTCAATGGTCTCCGCCAGAGCTTCATAGTGGTGCATGACGGCGCTTTCGAGGTTGATGGGGAAGATGGCGGCTTGTGGCCAGCCGTTTTTCTCAATGGCGTCATAGACCGCTTCGAGTTTTTCCGTGGTACGTCCCAGCAAGATGACTGTCGCACCATGACGGGCAAAAGAGAGAGCGGCGGCCTTACCTATTCCGGCTCCTGCACCGGTGACCAAAATGACCTTCTCTTTGAGCAAGTCGTATGACGCTTCATAATGGATGGCTGATGCGATGGTCTCTCTCTTCTTGTTCAAATGCTGCTCTGACATGGTGTCCTGACTGCGCTGATGCTTTAATGAATCTCTGTGGAACAGAACGGATATCGATGAATTATCGAGCCTGAAGTTGCCAAGCGTTGCTGTCGAGCCATGCAATAATATCTATAGGCTGTTCTGCATTATAGTCTGCGTTCCAGCTCTCTGGGCTGTCGGTGTCCGAGATAAAACCGTAGAGGGCGGCGATAGTGGTCATACCCGCACTGCATCCCGCATCGATATCCCTTTTGTGATCACCAATATAGATACAGTGGCTGGCTTTGCAGTTTAGCTGATCGCAGGCTAGCCAAAGGGCTTCAGGGTCTGGTTTGCTGTGACGTACGTCATCAGGGCAGACCAGGACGCTACTGCGCTGGCTGAGTTTAAGTTGTTCCAGCAAGGGTTCTGCCAGCTTTCGGGGCTTGTTGGTGACGATGCCCCAAGGCAGATGGTGTGCTTCTATCGCTGTCAGCAGTTCCGGTATTCCCTCATAAAGTGATGGCATACTATGGCGCTGTTGGTCTGCAATATGAGTGGCGTAGTCATCAAGGAAGCGGTTTCGATAGATATCAAGGTTATGCGAACTCTCGGCAAGCCCATATGCCAAGGCGACCATGGCTTTGGCGCCGTTCGATACATTGAGGCGAATCGCCAACGAGGAGACTGCAGGGCGTTTGTCTTCCGCTAGCATGGCGTTAAGAACGTGGATGAAATCCTCTGCGGTATCTAGCAATGTGCCGTCTAGATCAAACAGTATGGCGTCTATCTTGATCGTATCCAGGTGTTTGTTCATGAACCATTCTTTTGGTGGAGGCGTGATTTTCCGCGATCTTTCTATACGCTCGGCATCATTTGTATTATCTGCCAGTGTGCACGAGATAGTTCACACTGAGGTCTCGCGCTTTCAGCTTGTAGACTTTCGTCAGGGGGTTGTAGACCATACCGATGAGATCTCTTGTATCAAGTCCTGCGTCGCGAGACCACCTCGCCAGTTCGTGTGGGCGAATGAATTTTTCGTGATGGTGCGTTCCTTTGGGCAGCAGTTTCAAGATGTATTCTGCACCGACAATGGCGAACAGCCAGGATTGTGCTGTCCGGTTGATGGTGGCAAAGAAAACATGACCGCCCGGCTTGACCAGTCGGGCACAGGCATCGATGACCTTGCTCGGATCAGGGACGTGTTCCAGCATTTCCAAGCAGGTTACTACGTCAAAACTGGCAGGTTGTTCGTCGGCGAGTTGTTCGGCAGTTATGTGCAAATAGTTCACCTCGACCCCTGTTTCTAGACAGTGCAGTCGTGCGACCGTCAGCGGCGCTTCTCCCATATCAATACCAGTAACCGTCGCACCACGGCAAGCCATGGCTTCGCTGATAATGCCACCGCCACAGCCAACATCCAGTACGACTTTTCCTGCCAGTCCTACTTTGTCATCAATATAATTGAGGCGTAGCGGGTTGATCTCATGCAGAGGTTTGAACTCACTCTCTCGATCCCACCAACGGCTAGCCATAGCCTCAAACTTGGCGATCTCGTCACTATCGACGTTGGCGTTGTAGCGTTCTTCGGTCATGCTCCTGTTCCTTATGCGCTCTCGGTAATTTTCTTCTGCCATTGGCAGGCATTATTGATGAGGTCTGGTTCGTCCAGCGTCGTCAACCGACGGTCGTCCATTAAGAGGCGGCCATTGACCCATACATGGGTCGCCTGATGACGGGTGGCGGTGTAAACCAGCTGGGACACCGAGTGGTAGAGCGGATAGTTTTCCAGTTCATCCAGGGAAAACGCAGCAATATCAGCCCGTTTACCGTTTTCCAATGAGCCAACCTGTTCATCAATGCCCATGGCGCGTGCGCCGTTGATGGTGGCGGATGCCAGTGCGTCATGAGCGCTCAGTGCCGTCGCTTTCTGGCTGACTGCCTTGGCGAGCAGGGCGGCAGTGCGCATCTCACCCAGCATGTCTAGATCATTATTGCTGGCGCAGCCGTCAGTGCCTAACGCGACGTTGATGCCTTCCTGTTGCATCCGGTCGAGCGGCATGAAGCCGCTGGCGAGTTTTAGGTTGGATTCCGGGCAGTGCACCACGTGGCAGCCATTCTGTGTGATGGGCAAGTAATCAGCGTCGGTCATCTGGGTCATGTGTACACATTGCAGGCGTGGCGACAGGAATCCGATTTCCTCCAGTCGGCGAATGGGGCGACGACCCTCTTTCTCCATCGCTTGATTGATCTCATCCGCACTTTCGTGAATGTGCATCTGTATCGGCAAGTCAAGTTGCTCTGCCAGGGTTGCAATCGTTTGTAGCGGTTCGTCGCTGACGGTGTAGGGCGCGTGCGGACCAAAACCGACACGAACCAGTGGCTGATTTTGATACAGCTTGTGAGTTGCCAAGCCTTTTTCTATATAGTCCTCGGCACTCTTTCCCCAGTTAGTGGGGAAGTCGAGAATCGGGAAGACAATTTGAACACGCATGCCTGCGTTGACGGCGGCGGCGGCGGAGGCTTCAGGGTAGAAATAGTTATCACTGAACGTGGTGGTACCGCAGCGTATCATTTCGGCAATGGCTAGCTGGGTGCCGTCGTGGACAAAGTCTTCGCTAACCCAGCGGCTTTCTGCAGGCCATATATGATGGTTGAGCCAGTCCAGCAGTGGCAGATCGTCTGCCAGACCTCGGAACAAGGACATAGCGGCATGGCCGTGCGCATTGATAAAACCGGGGATCAGCGCATGGTGACTCAGGTCGTGTACGTGGGTTGCCTGGTAGCGATGTTTAGCGTCAGTGGTTGGTAGAATATCAATAATGTTATCGCCTTGGAGTGCGAGGCTATGGTGGTCCAAAATATCACGGTTGGCATTGACTGGAATAATCCAGCGGGCATGGATCAGACTGTCAACCTGAATGATGTTGTGTACCGTGTTATGTGTCATCAGAGCGTCCTGTCAGGCAGTATGTCATTGCAGTTTTTCGCCATGATATCGTAATTTATGATCATGCGTGACTGTCAGAATGGCTTTTTTTTATTGGGTCTTCATGAGTCGGTCATGGTGGGGAGTCGGTCATGGTGAGCATCTTTATCAAACCTCTGGCGTAAACGACTGGAGGACGGCATTTGCCGAATACCCATGCAACGCTTGAACCAGTCATCATTGCGA
>JAGLCE010000004.1 GCA_023146365.1 Endozoicomonadaceae bacterium | reverse complement strand
GTTGCTACGATTATTGAATTGGAAGGGAATAACCTTCCTCCTTTTATTGCACTCTCTTATACCTTCTGTAATGAATCACTTAAAATACTCCCATTTTGGCAAAGGTCATCCATACGAAACCATGGAACAGCACCGCTTTCCCAATACTCTCTTTTGGATTTAGAAGGTGTGTATCCGTTTTTCAAATCAAAAACATCCGAAAGCGCCTTCCACTCAACCTCAACCCCATCAGCAGCTTTTCCATAAACCTCAACTGACTCATGCCTACAGCTCCTCGGTCTTAAACTCGCTATAGCCTTCGTAGAAGTAGCTGACATCAATGCCCTTTATAAACAGGGCGCGGTCATTGACTCTATCGGTGAGGGCTTGTTTTAGCAGCACCTTAATTTCAAGGTCTTTTACAGGGCTGCGCTGCATAGCACTTAAATAGTCTTCTTTATCCACTTGGTTCCAATCAATCACTTGTTGGACTTCTTTTTTTAAGATTAAGTCCAGCCAAATGCGGGTAGAACGGCCATTGCCTTCACGGAAGGGGTGGGCAATGTTCATCTCGACATATTTTTCAATGATTTGATCAAAGCTACACTGAGGCATGGCATCAATATGCTTGAGTGAAGTCTCAAGGTACATCAATGGCGCAAACCGAAAGTCATTTTTAGCCATATTAACCTCGCGAATTTTTCCAGCGAAGTCATAAATATCGTCAAATAAATAGTGGTGAATAAAAGCCAGTCCTTTAAATGTGCCTATGTTTACTTTTGCAATATCACCAGAATCAAACAGCTGTTTGGCTTTCTGTTTGCTGATTTTCTCTTCCACTTTGGCCAGTTCGATCTGATCGGTGATATTGAGTTTATTTTCAAGCATCATGCCTTGCCACCTCCAGTGCCCGTGCACTCTATTTCTGCCACAATAGCCTCAATATCAGTGCGCAGCGGATCTATCTTAGTCACGGTGATTTTAATCTCTGCATTGAGCTGGGTAATATCAATCACTTCGCGGGTATCTTTGGCTTCGACATAGCTTGAGACTGACAGGTTATAGTCGTTCTTGGCGACTTCTTCCAAGCTAATTGATTTCGCCACATGATCAATATCCGCCTTACGATCAAACACCTCCATAACTTGTTGGATATGTTCATCAAGCATGACATTGTTATTCGTGACTTTTTTGAAAAAGTCTTCGCCACTGGCATCGATAAACTGGGTATGGGTATCGGCTTTACTTTTAGATAACACCAGAATATTCACGGCAATGGTGGTGCCATAGAACAGGTTGGGGGCGAGGGATATAACGGTTTCTACATAATTGTTATCCACCAAGTATTGGCGAATTTTCTTTTCGGCACCACCGCGATAGAAAATATCCGGAAAGCAGACAATGGCCGCACGGCCCTTGCTGGATAGATAGCTCAAGGCATGCAGCACAAAAGCAAAATTGGATTTGGGCGCGAGTACGCCAGCAGGTGCGTAGCGGTCATCATGGATCAGCGTCGGGTCATCTAAGCCTTTCCATTTAACCGAGTAAGGCGGGTTAGAGACGATAGCATCGAAGGGTTTGTCGTCACCAAAATGTGGCTCGATGAGAGTGTCGCCCAATTGAATATTGAACTTGTTGTAGTTGACGTTGTGCAAGAACATATTCATGCGCGCTAGGTTATAGGTGGTGTGGTTAAGTTCTTGCCCCCAAAAACCGTCTTCAATGATGTGATTGTCAAAATGCTTTTTGGCTTGCAATAGTAAAGAGCCAGAACCACAGGCGGGGTCGTAAATTTTATTGACGCTGGTTTGGCCATGCATAGCAAGCTGGGCAATAAGCTTAGAAACATGCTGGGGGGTAAAAAACTCACCGCCAGATTTACCGGCATTGGCAGCGTAATTAGAGATTAAAAACTCGTAGGCATCGCCAAACAAGTCGATCTGACTGCCTTCAAAGCCGCCAAACGCTAGCCCTGCTACACCTTTGAGCACGGCGGCCAAGCGTTCGTTTTTGGCTTTTACGGTATTGCCTAAACGGTTGCTGGTGGTATCGAAATCAGCAAATAGGCCTTTGATGTCTTGCTCTGAAGGGTAGCCGTTGGCCGAGCCTTCAATCGCCGAGAAGATAGCCGCTAAATCGGTATTTAGGCTCTCGTTAGTATGGCCACATTTAGAAATAACACTAAACAGCTGGCTTGGGTAAATAAAGTAGCCTTTGGTTTTGATGGCATCGTCGCGAGCCGCTTCGACAAGCTCGTCATCGTCTTTCATGGCGGCGTAATTAACGCTTTCATCACCGCCGGTGATGTACTCCACAAAGTGCTCGCTAATAAAGCGATAAAACAAAGTGCCTAGTACGTATTGCTTAAAATCCCAGCCATCGACCGAGCCACGTACATCGTTGGCAATGGCCCATATTTGGCGTTGCAGTTCGGCGCGTTGTTGGGTGCTTGTCATTGGTTATTCCTGTTTGTGCTTTTTCACAATGTAATCTGTTTCTTTCTATTATTTTGGTGAGTTCTTTTGCTCTTCTATCCAAGCGGCAAGATCTTCCTGCTTAAAACGCCAGCTACCACCCACCTTGAAGCTGGGGAGCTTGCCTTCCGCAGCCAAGCGATAAGCTGTTTTCTCGGCAAGTTTGAGATATTCAGCGACTTCTTTGATTGTCAGAATTTCATCGGACATTAGACACCCCTCACATATATAAATGAGAGAATACGGGAAGATTGAGGAGCAGGCAATTTAAAGACAAACTGCCCATACTGTGTGCTTAGCTTGTATGTTTTTTAATCTGGCTCTTGTCAGAAGTGCATGCAATATTTTTAGTTTCTTGCGCTGTTAACATAGTCTTTGGCAGGATCCAGGATACCCATCTCAATCATATCGCCGTATTCACCGGTAGCTCATCTCAACTTCTGTGGCAGCACCAACTTTAACGACAGCAACACCAGCAAGCTTAGCTACACGCTCCAGCAGTTTCTCTTTATCGTAGTCAGAAGAAGAATTTTCAATTTTAGCGTGGATCTGCTCAACGCGGGCAGCGATGTCAGCTTGATTGCCAGAACCGTCAACAATGACAGTTTTTTCTTTGCTGATCTGAATGCGTTTGGCAAAACTAAATCATCCAGGGTAGCTGTTTCTAGAGATAGAATTAAAAATAGATGAAATAGATAGATTCCGATCAACTTTCCAGAACGGCGTAAATATCACCCTCAGACAGGATGATCAGCTCTTCACCGTCAATCTTCACAGTGTTAAAGTCTGCATACTTACCAAAGATTATTTTGTCCCCAACGCTTACACCAAGGTTACGCCTATCACCATTGTCTAAATATGCGCCATCGCCTACCGCGATGATCACACCTTGATTAGGTGTTGGGTTTTCTGGATAGCAATATAGACAAAGGCAACTACTCTGGTGCAGGAAGCTATGTCTACCGCTTTTTGACCGAAAAAAGTTTGATTTACAAGTAACCTAAAAAGCGTCTACGGATAAAATATTACTAAACATTGCTCATTTTGTTTTTTATAAACAACCTAAAATGCCAAGCTTTTTTAAATACCTTGCTGACACCATAGCTACTCGAAGAATAAAACTTAAAACATCAGCAGTATTTCTAAAAGGTAAAATTTTTAATACAGATAAAATAGAATAATAAACCACGCATTGGAATGTTTGCTTGAAAATGTTCAATAAATGAATCTCGCTAGATTTCAAATAAGACAGTACATAGCTTAACCCTTTCTGATATTCTGCATTGCCATAAAAGCCCTAGATTGCCAGCATAAGTGACACAAAGCGCAAATCATGAAGTCTACGCAAATAAAGCATCAACCGTCCGGCTCTCAATATATTAAAGCCCTTATAGACAAACATCACATTTTTTATAAGATTCAGGATGCGATACAACTTACGAAAAATAATGAATATCTGGTTTTCCCACCAAAGCCTTACCTAGATTTACCCATTATTCGTTGATGAGTATCTCTTTTTTTTAAACATGGCCTACTGTACTGTAGGCTTAATTAATAAAGGTAATTGCTGGCTTCTTTTTCGACGACACTTGACTGGTATTTCAAGAAGCTCTAGCCAAGAATCCTTCCATTTTGAATGATGCCCAGCGTCTGGATTGACATAGTATAACAAGCACTGTTTTTGACTGAAGAACGATCGGTAGTTGTCGTATACATCCGAGGTTATGATTGAGTCTTTGCCGCCAATAAAATGTAATTGCGGTATCGTTGCCAGCGTTGTTGAAAAATTCGTTGGGTCTAGACTGTCAGGTGTGGCACTTACGCCGTGGAACCGATTAACAAAATGAGGTGAAAGATTGCCCGCCACTGTTCGGACAGAGGTTACATCTTCCCTTCCGGCAGCCAGCAACAGCGCCAGCGTGCCACCGCCAGAAAAGCCGATGAGTTCAATGTGTTGATAAGGTCCTTTGATTTTCAGTTTATCCAGCGCTTCGTTAAGGGCATCCACCATCGGCTGACTGTAACGCAGGCTCGTCCAGACCGGAATTTCACAGTACTCACTCCAGACAAACTGACAGGGACGCGCGAGATAGACACGCTCGGAATAAGTGTCCTGATGCATAAGCTCTGAGAGTGTCAGCTCGTAGGGGATCGGATCCTGCGAAGCGCGATATCGGCTAATCCAGGCCTGACCGTCACCCTCAATGTAAACACGAAGTGTAGAATTTGATCTGGAGAGAGCCTGAAATGTCTGCAAAGGGAAATATCGGGTATCTAACACTTCGGAACTAGCATTCAGCGACTGAGCAAGATGGATGATCATCGCTTGATGATTGGGTGGCGTGGCACAACCACCAGTCAATATAATCATGGTGTACAGAGTCAATAAACGTAGATTAAATATCATGAGCTTATATATGTTAACGTGTAGCTGAGTCGAAGAGTGTAACGGTGGACGGGTGTCCCGTCACGGACTTCTCCATTATCTTGCGCCCCCAGCGGGGATAAAATACTCTATGACGTTAAAGCTCTAGCATTGTAAGGAACCTCGTGACCATTACCATTATTGCGGAAAAGCGCGATCAAGCGCAGCAAATTACTACGGCCATGGGCTGGCGAATGCAAAAAGAGCTGGCTATTGGGACGCTGGAAGGAGAGCCGATAGCACTGGTCTGGGCGTCTGGGCATCTGCTGGAGATCCGAGAACCCCAAGAGCTGAAACCCGATATTTCCTGGAACAACCCTGCCACGCTACTTCCCATCCCCCGTCAGTTTGATTTACGTTTGACCCAACGCAGCGGCCATAGCAAGACGCCGACACAATACTACAAGGTCATTCGTGATCAACTCCGACAGGCCAGTGAAGTAATTATTAGCACTGACCCTGATCGGGAAGGTACGGCTATTGCTTGGCATCTGCTGGAAATCTGTCGCTACCGTGGCCCTGTTCGTCATGCCTGGCTGGTGGATGGGCTGAACCAGCAGGCTGTTCGAAACACCTTTGCCCAGCTAAAAGGCGGGGATGAGATGAAGTCTTGGTTTCGTGCCTCTGAAGCACGGGCTCGGGCGGATTGGAGTTATCAGTTTGTTGTACGGGCGCTGACTTTTTATGCACGGAGTGGGGTCATGGGACCAAATCTTGGACAGGGTAGTGGTCGGGAATCCGTCGTCTCGGCGGGTCGGGTGCAGACACCGACCCTTGCGCTGGTGGTAGAACGATGCCAAAAAGTTCGACATTTTGTCCCGACAGATCACTTTCTTATTAATGGTGGTTTTCTCGTATCAGGTCAACGGGTTGAGGCACGTTATAATCCTCCGGTCACTGCTGAGATTATTGAAGCTGCGCCAGACGGGGTCACATGGGAGCCTAGTCAGCGTATTGCCAAGGAGGGTGATCCAGAACCGTTGGATGCACCCTTGTTTACCGAAAATCAAAATGTTCAAAACTTTCGACAACGCTTGTTGGAGGCCGGCGATCAGGCCACTATCATTCGTAGCCAGGAACGCAACAGCCAACGCAATCCGCCTTTGCCCTGCGACTTGGCAGAATTCCAGGCAGAGATGCATAAAGCGTGTGGCCTGACGGCAGCGTCAGCCCAGAAAGTGCTGGAAAAACTGTATAATAATGGCTTGGTCACCTACCCAAGAACAGAGCACGCCGAACTGCCAGATTCCCTCTACGCACCAGAAGAGCGTAATCCCATTCTGAGTCATTTAGTCAATATTCCTGAGTTTTTCCAGCAGGCGCAAACAGCCCGAGAGATACACGATGGTCATCATCAACAGTATCCTGCTAGAAAACCAGCCTGTTTTACCCGTAAGCCGATGGAGCACTATGGGATTATTCCCACTCGAAAAGCTGCCAATATGTCGTCTATGTCCTGTGAGGCAGAGAGAGCCTACCGGATTGTAGCAAGGCGCTACCTTCAGGCGCTCTGGCCCGCTGCCAAACTGCAAGAGCAGAAACTGATCTTCCGGGTGCCGGTGACGGATCTTTTAAAGCATTCGGACAGCCGTTTCACGACTACTCGTACTCAGGTTCTGGATCCCGGCTGGATGCAGGCTTTTCCCAAGAGAGAGCGCGATCAGGAGAAAGAGCGCTGGCAGGCAATCGTGTCGGTACAGCAGGGTATATCAACACCTCTGAAAACCGTCGACCTTGTTATACGAACAACACGTCCACCATCTCACTATACGGATCAAACCCTGATCAAGGCGATGAAAACAGTGGGACGTTTTATTCGAGATCCGAAATTACGGCGTATTTTGCGGGAAAGTGCCGGCATTGGTACACCTGCAACTCGAAGTAGCATTCTGGAAACCCTGCTCGCTCGAAACTTTATTGCACGCAAAGGCAGTCGGCTGGAATCAACTGCCAGTGGTGAAGCGCTGGTGGACTGGTTGCCGAGATGGATGACCAGTGCCGAAACAACCGCAGTATGGGAGGATGATCTAACCCGTCTCTGTGAACTGCGTAATGATGATCATACCGCCTGTGAAAAGCGAGACAGATTTGTTTATCGTCAAATTGACCGGCTAGAAGGGTGGCTGCAGGAATTACAGGTCTCTTTGGCCGACAAGGTGAGTGCGCAGAATGGTCATCGCCTTGTGGGCTCAGGCGGAAAGCCCACACAAAAAATGATTGCGTATGCTCATAACATCAGTCAACAGGCGGGTATTCCGCTGCCAAATCATGCGTTGACAGATCGGCAGGCCTGTAGTCAGTTCATTGATGCGCACCGAGTACAGGCAGGTCAACATCGTGAACCGACACCCAAAATGCTGGCTCTGGCTCGGAAACTGTCGCTGGAACGCCAATTGATGCTACCAAAGGACGTTGAGGCTGGTTTTAACGCTTGCCGAACCTTCATCGACAGTCAGCTAGGTAGCAGTCAAAAACAAGCAGGTGGTAGTGCGCAGCGCCAAACAGCCAAAAAACGACAGGTGGTGAACTGACGTGACAGCTAAAGAGGTCAGAAATAAGACAGTGGTACTGGCCGGAGGCGGTCATGCTCATGCTCTGCTATTGCATAACCTGATCAGAAATCCTCTGGAGGGTGTGCAGCTAGCGATGATATCCCCTGTCCGTTATGCTCCGTATTCTGGCATGTTACCGGGGGTTATTGCTGGGCAGTATCCGCCAGAGGCATTACATATTGATCTGGTGGAGTTGTGCCGATTAGCTGTCTGTGACTTTATTCATGGTCGAGCCGTCAGGCTTGATGCTGATCACTCAGTGCTCAGCACTGATACTGGACGAGGTTATCGTTATGACTGGCTATCGATTAATACGGGCTCTTTACCCCGTAGTCCCCCAGTATTGGGTCAGTTGGGTCAAGATACTACGGTGATAGGGGTTAAGCCTGTTCAACCATTTCTAGCGTGGCTCGACGATCTGGAGGTTCAACTCCCTCCGTTACCATCATTTTCGCTGGGTGTGCTAGGGCTGGGTTTGGCTGGGGTCGAGGTAGCACTGGCGCTTGAACAACGTTTCTGTCAACGTTTTTCTGGTGTCACGATACATCTTATTGGTGCTGGAACATTATTGTCGAAGCAGCCAACTGCTGCACAGCAGGCTGTTCGTGAGCACTTGAGTATCAGGGGTATTCGGCTGTATGAGAATTTTCAAGCATCGGTTGTGTCGGGAGGGCTTCAGAATGACAGAGGAAAAACCGTTTTTTTGAATGCTTCAGTGTTATGTACATCGGCAAGGCCTGATGACTGGCTGAAGGGCAGTGGATTGAAACAGGATCAAAACGGTTTTGTGTTGGTTGATGATGCTTTGCGTTCTATCAGTCATCCGTCCGTGATTGCGACAGGAGACATGGCGACGCTGTCACAGCAGGTGCATCCGAAGTCTGGTGTTTATGCTGTGCGGCATGCTGCAACTCTTGAGACCAATTTGAGGCGCTTACTGAAAGGAGAATCTCCAATTGCCTACCAGCCACAGCATCACTCTCTGACGTTACTCAACATGGCAGATGGGCGAGCAGTAGGTGCGCTGGGAAACATTGCCGTGAGGGGGCGCTGGGTATGGTACTGGAAGAACTGGCTTGATCAGCGCTTTATGAAACAGTTTCCCCGAGGGTATACGCGATAATTAACCGCTATTTATCTTGGAAGAACTGAAAAGTCATCTCGTGACTGCGATGGGCTTCAAACCCAGCGGATTGGGTGATGCAGGCAAAGGCCAAGTCAGCTTTGCTGTCTGTCTGTCTGTCTGTCTGTCACTAGGATGGTGGCAACAATCTTTGTCTGAATGTCTTATTTGGTTTTCCTCTCCTTCCTGTTTCTTTTCATGGTAGTGATTGCATTACTGTTGCGAGTTGGCGATTATCAATAACTGGAATCGTGATTTGGACCGGTACGCTTTATTATATAATTCAGGGATTGCATTATTGACCGATAGTACAAAGAGTGGTGTTGCTTGTTAGTGGTAAAAGTTGTGTTGCTTTATCACTGCGAGGGGCAGGATATTGTAAAGTTTTTGGTCAAATGTTTTTGCGTGTCTCGTCGCTATGTTAAGGTCATTGATAGAACATGAGACGTAAATTAGAATGGCTGCTTCGGCAATTTTGTTGGATGCAATGGGTATGGAAGCAGACGCATCAGTAACAAAGTTGTTGTACTATTTTATTAATATAGTCGTGCGATTTTATGAATGACGTATTCGAAATACAGGAAGCGCCTCGAAAATGGATAGTACGATAATTTATGATCAAATTCCCTCTATAGCTCTTGGTGTTTGCGCCCTTCTTATGGCTGCACTGGCTGTCTCCGTAGGCTCACGATTGCGCAAAGATACAGGCGTTCATATTCGCAAGCCACTCTACGATAGTGCGGGACGCTCTTTTTATAGCTTGATGGATATGGCCGTAGGAGAACACTTTTCTCTGTTCACTGACCTCCCGCTGGGTGAGGTGCTCTTTACCGATGAGTATCAGCGCCCCATACCTGCATGGCTGCTAGATGCTCAGTTTGATATGCTGTTATGTGGACGTCGCTCATTAACTCCTCGCTGTGCAATTCTGGTGGCAGATCATAGTATCAAGAAAGGGCGTCGGCGAATTGATCAGATGAGAGCTTGGTTTGATAAGGCGGGTCTTCCTTTGCTGGTCTACGAGGCTGGCAGCTTGCTGGATGTCCGCACGCTAAGAGAAGATGTTTATATTGCCGTCGGTGTAGAGCATCAGCATCACTGTAGCGAAGTGAACGAATCAGCCTCTGTGTACCAGACTATCGATGATCAACCGAATAGATCAAACACTCGGGCTAGCAGCGCT